>NZ_QURO01000003.1 GCF_003426945.1 Thermus sediminis | reverse complement strand
CCTGTCCCCAGGTGAGGAGGTAGAGGTCTCGGTTCTCGGGCGGCCTCCCTTTAAGGGTTCGCGTTTGGGAGCCCATCCCCCTTGGGCACAAGCTGGCCCTGCGGGATATCGGAGAGGGAGAGACAGTCCGGGAGTATGGGGAGGCCATAGGCCGGGCCACCCGTCCCATTCCAGCAGGCGCCCATGTGCACACGCATAACCTGCGGAGCCTTCGCTGGGATTTTGGGGGGAAGAAATGAGGCTTACGGGGTATCGTCGCCCGGACGGTCGGGTGGGGGTGCGCAACCACGTGGTGGTCCTCCCCGTGGACGACCTTTCCAACAGGGCGGCGGAGGGTGTGGCCGCCCTCATCCCAGGGGTCATTGCCCTGCCCCACCCCTACGGCCGCTTGCAGTTTTGGCGACGACCTGGAGCTCACCTTCCGCACCTTGGCCGGGCATGGGGCCAACCCCAACGTCTTCGGGGCCGTCGTTATCGGCATAGAGCCAAAGTGGACGGAGCGGGTGGCCGAGGACATCGCCCGCACGGGCAAAACCGGTGGAGGCCTTCGCCATCGAGGGCTACGGGGATCTCAAGACGGTGGGAGCGGGCCGCCCGCGCCGCCTACCGCTTCCTGAAGGAAGCCAGCGGAATGGAACGGGAGCCCATCGCCCTCAGGGACCTCGTCCTCTCCATCAAGTGCGGGGAGAGCGACCCCACCCTAGGTCTTGCGGGCAACCCCGCCTTGGGCCGGGTTGTGGACTGGCTTTGTGGACCAGGGGGCCACGGTCATCTTCGGCGAGACCAGCGAGCTCACAGGGGCCGAGCACCTGATCGCAGCCCGGTGCGCCACCCCTGAGGTCCGGGAAGCGTTCCTGAGCACCTACCGGGCCTACGTGGGGATGATCGAGTCCAAGGGCGCGGACCTCCTCGGCTCGCAACCCACTGAGGGTAATATCCGGGGCGGCCTGACCACGATCGAGGAGAAGGCGCTGGGGAACATCCAGAAAACAGGGTCCCGGCCCGTGACCCGGGTGCTCAAGCCTGCCCAGCCTGTCCCGCCCGGGGAGGGTTTGGTCTTCATGGACTCCTCCAGCGCCGCCGCGGAAATGATCACCTTGGCCGTGGCCGGGGGCAGCGTGTTGCACTTCTTTACCACTGGGCAGGGCAATGTGGTGGGACACCCGCTCGTACCCGTGATCAAGATCTCCCCGAATCCGAAGACCTGTGAGACCATGTCGGAGCATATCGATGTCCCCCTGCCCGAACTCCTTCTCGGGCAGATGGATCTGGAGGAGGCAAAGGCGCGGATTCTGGAGGTGTTTGAGCGGGTTGTGCGCGGTGGGTTGACCGCGGCGGAACTCCTAGGGCACCGGGAGTTCGTCCTGACCCGCCTGTATCCCAGCGCCTAGGGAGGGGCCTTGATCCTGGTGGGGGAAGAGCTCGATCCAAGGGGGCTGGAGCTCCTAGCCTCAAGCGGTTTTCCCTACCGCTATGAGCCGGAGCTATGGAGGGATTTCCAAAGGCTCCTCCGGGAGGTGGAGGAGGCCACCGCTATTATCGTTCGCAACCGGATTCATTTGGGTGCGGACCTCCTCCGCCGCGCCCCAAGGCTTCGCGTGGTGGGACGCCTGGGCTCGGGGTTGGACAACGTGGACCTCGAGGCCCTGAGGGCGCAGGGCATTCCCCTGGTCCACGCCCCTGGTGCCAACGCAACGGCGGTAGCCGAGTACGTGCTGGCCGCCCTCTTCCACCTGGCCCGGAACCTTGCCCGGGCGGCCCAAGGCGGGGAGCGGCTGGCTTTAGGGGGCTTTGAGCTCATGGGCAAGACCCTGGGCTTGGTGGGCCTCGGAGAGGTTGGCCTGCGCGTGGCCGTAAGGGCCCGGGCCCTGGGAATGCGGGTTTTGGCCTATGACCCCGCCAGGAGGCCCTGGGAGGCAGCGGTGGAGGCGGTGGGTGTGGAACTGAGGCCCTTTGCAGAACTCTTGGCCGAGGCCGACTTCCTCTCCCTCCACGCCCCGCTCACCCGGGAAACCCGGGGCCTTCTCAGCGGGTGGGCGCTGAGGCAGATGCGAAGGGGGGCGTTCCTGGTCAACACCGCCCGGGGTGGGTTGGTGGACCATGGGGCCCTCTTTGAGGCCCTGAGGGAGGGTCATCTAGCAGGGGCCGTCCTTGACGTCACGGACCCCGAGCCTTTGCCAGAGGACCATCCCCTGCGGGCCCTTTCCAACTGCCTCATCACCCCCCATGTGGCGGGCTTGACCCGGGAAGCCCAAGGCCGCGTGGGCGAGCGGGTGGTGCGGGGCGTTTTGGAGGTTCTCCATGCGGGTAGCTCCTGAAGCCCTTGGAAAGGCCCTTTGCCGGCACTTCACCCGCCTCGGCCTCCCCGAGGAGGGAGCCAAGGCTGTGGCGGAGGTGCTCCTTCAGGCTGAGCTGGAAGGCTTGAGGAGCCACGGGCTGGCTCGGCTGCCCATCTACACCGCCCAGCTGGAGAAGGGGGGGCTGAATCCTACCCCTGAAATGCGTTTTCTTCGGCCCCGCCCGGGCTTCCTCCTGGTGGAGGCCGACGGGGCTCCGGGGCCCTGGGCGGCCTGGCGGGCGGCCGAGGCCTTGGCACCGCTGGTGCGGGAGCAGGGCGTGGCGGCGGCGGCCGTGCGGGATGCGGGCCATGTGGGCCCCCTGGGCCCCTACGTGCGGCGTTTGGCCCTCGAGGGCCTAGTGGGCCTGGCCTTCGCCAACACCCCTCCCGCCTTGGCCCCCGGCCCCGTCCTGGGCACCAACCCCATCGCCTTGGCCGCCCCTATGGAACCGGAGCCTTTGGTAGTGGATCTGGCCTTGAGCACGGTCTCCCGGGGGAAGATTTTGGAGAAGGCCCAACGGGGCGAGGCCATCCCCCCAGACTGGGCGGTGGACAGCGAGGGACGCCCCACCACCGACCCCCAGGCGGCCCTTTCGGGCGCGTTGCTTCCCCTGGGGGGAAGCAAAGGGTTGGCCCTGGCGGTGTTGGTAGAGGTCCTCGCCGGAGCGATGGCTGGCCATAAGCTTGGGATTGATCTGCCCTTGCCCTGGCAAGAGCCGGGGGCCCGGGCCTTCCCCGGCTTCCTGCTCCTGGGCCTGGATCCGGACCCGGTGTCGCCTGGCTTGGGTACACTCCTTGCCCGCCTAAGGGCGGCCGTGGAGGATACCGGGGGCCGGATGCCTGGGGACCGCAGGGTCCGAGAGCGGGAGCGGAGGCTAAAGGAGGGAATTGAGGTACCC
The DNA here is from genome assembly GCF_003426945.1 of Thermus sediminis. Classification (NCBI taxonomy): domain Bacteria; kingdom Thermotogati; phylum Deinococcota; class Deinococci; order Thermales; family Thermaceae; genus Thermus; species Thermus sediminis. Next base: position 80,079 of record NZ_QURO01000003.1, on the reverse strand, counting down.
CAGGAACTCTGGCGTACCTTGGTTGAGGAGGTGAAAGGGGATGGTTAGGCTTTTGGCAGGTGTGTTGGCGGTTTTTCTCCTGGCCTCGGGCGCCCTTGCCCAGCAGGTGAAGCTTCGCGTCTTCATCGGGGGGCAGCAGCGTCCGGACGTGATGCGGAAGATTCTAGACGCCTACGAGCGGCAGAACCCGGGGGTCAAGGTGGAGATCGAGGTGGGGGGTGCCACCTCCGACCAGCAGCAGCAGTACCTGACCACGGTCCTCACCTCCCGGGATCCCTCGCTGGACATCATCCTCATCGACATCATCCGGCCGGCGCAGTACAAGGCGGCAGGCTGGTCCGAACCCCTGGACCGCTACCTCCCCCTGGGCGCCCGCGACGCCCTCTTGCGCCAGTACCTCCCCGCGTACGCGCGGGCCAACATCGTGGACGGCGCTTTGATCGCCCTTCCGGCTTTCGCCGATGCACAGTTCCTCTTCTACCGGAAGGACCTCCTGGACAAGTACGGCTTCAAACCCCCCACCACCTGGGACGAGGCCATCCGCCAGGCCCAGACCATCCTGCAAGGGGAGCGCAACCCCAACCTGAACGGCATCGGCTTCATGGGGAACATCTCCGAGGGAACGGTCTGCTCCTTCCTCCTCCCCATCTGGGCCGCAGGGGGCGATGTGACCGACGAGCGCGGGCGGCTGGTGCTGACCGAGGAGCTCGCGAGGAGGTCCCTCCAGTTCTGGCTGGGCCTCATGGACAACCACAGGGTCAGCCCCCCCAACATGGCGGAAAAGGCGCAGGACACCATCAGGCGGGAGATGCAGCAGGGGCGCTGGATCTTCGGCACCTTGTTCGCCTATGCTTGGGCCCACTTCCAGAACGACCCCGATTCCCAGGTGAAGGGCAGGATCGGGGTCGCGGTGATGCCGAGGTTTGAGGGTGGGCGTTCGGCCAGCTGTCTCGGCGGATGGCAGTGGACCATCTCCAACTTTTCCCGCAACAAGGCCCAGGCCTACAGGCTTTTGCGCTACCTGTCCAGCCCGGAGGTGTCCAAGGTCCTCGCCCTGGAGGCCTCCAACCTTCCCGCCTTCCCAGAGCTTTACCGGGACCCCGAGATCCTCAAGGTGAATCCCTGGTTTGCGGATGCCCTTCCCGTGGTCCTTAACGCGCGGGCCCGGCCGGTGCACCCCCGCTACCCCGAGGTGGCCGACGTCATACGGCGGGGCTTGAACGCCGTGCTCGCCCGCACCAAGGCGCCGGAGCAGGCGGCCCGCGAGATCGTCCAGGGGCTGAGGGCGATCTACGGTCAGTAGGAGCATGCGGCGGCCCCCCCGGGACTTAAGCGAGCGCGCCCTGGCCTTTTGGCTGCTCCTCCCCGCCTTTGCCCTCTTGGGCCTGGTGGCCGTCTACCCCGTCCTCAACCTGGTCTTCACGAGCCTGCGGGAACTCCACCTGGCCTACGGCCCCCAGAGCACCTTCGTCGGCTTGGCGAACTACGAGCGCCTTCTCGAGGACGGGCGCTTCGCCAACGCCCTCCGGGTCACCCTTCTCGTCACCCTGGTCACGGTCCCGGGGGCCGCCCTTCTCGGCCTGGTTCTGGCCCTACTGGCCAACCTCCCCTACACGGTGAAGTGGCCGGTGCGGCTGGGCCTGCTCTTGCCCTGGGCGATGCCCCTGGTCTTTGCCGGCTTGATCTTCCGGTGGTTCTTCGAGAGCGATTACGGGGTCGTCAACGACGTGTTGCGAAGGCTTGGCCTGACGCCCCTCTTCTGGCTCAGCGACCCCCGTCTGGCCTTTTGGGCCATCTGCGCCTCGGTCATCTGGAAGACCAGTTCGTTCGTGGCCCTGGTCTTGCTGGCTGGCCTCCAATCCATCCCCAAGGAGTACTACGAGGCCGCCCAGGTGGATGGGGCGAATCCGTGGCAGGCCTTCCACCGGATCACCTTGCCCCTTCTCGCGCCCTCCCTGTTTGTCGCCCTCATTTTCCGAACCATAACGGCGCTCCAGACGTTTGACATCCCCTACGCCATGACCGGCGGAGGGCCGGGGAACGCCACGGAGACGCTGGCGATGTACATCAGGACCCAGACAGTGGAGAACCTGAACTTTGGCTACGGATCCGCGATGGCGGTGGCCTTGTTTGTGTTGTGCATGGCCACGACCGCCCTGTACCTGCGGTTTCTGCAAAGGGGGGAGGGGGAGTGAGGGGGACCGCTCCCTTCCGTTTGGGGCTTTGGCTTGCGGGGCTTGCCCTTGTGTTCAACGGCCTGTTTCCCGCCCTATGGATCCTGTTCACCTCCCTGAAAACGGAGGCCGAGCTTTCCCGCATTCCCATCACGTACTGGCCCGAAAGGCCCACCCTGGCCAACTACGAGCGGGCCTTCCGCGAGGCCCCCCTTGGACGCTACTTCCTGAACAGCCTGGTGGTGGCCGCCGGGGCCACTGTGCTTTGCGTGACGGTCTCCGCCATGGCCGCCTATGCCCTAGCCCGCCTCCGCGTGGCCCGCGCAACCCTGGTGCTTTTGTCCCTTGTGGCCTTGGCCATGTTCCCCCCCGCCACCCTCCTGGTACCCCTCTACCAGCTCTTTACCGGCTTAGGTCTCAGGAACACCTACCCGGGTCTTATCCTGCCCCACGCCGCGCTTAGCCTGCCCGTGGCGGTCTTGGTGCTCTACAGCTTTTTTAGGACCATACCGAGGGACCTTGAGGCGGCCGCCTTGGTGGACGGGTGCACCCGGATAGGGGCCTTGCGCCACGTGATCATCCCCCTTTCCGGCCCCGGGGTTTTCACCGCCGCCCTCCTCGCCTTTGTCAACTCCTGGGACGAGTTCCTGCTGGCCCTGACCCTTAACCCGGCAAGGGAGATGCGCACCCTGCCCGTGGGCATCACCCTCTACCAGGGGGAGTACCTCTTCCCCTGGCCCCTCATCTCGGCTGCCCTGGTGGTGGCCCTGGTGCCGGTGGCCTTGGTCATCGCCCTCTTCCAGGAGAGGATCGTGGCGGGTCTGACCCAAGGAGCTCTCAAGGGGTGAGCCTGTGGAAGCCCTCAAGGTCTTCTTCGTCCCAGCCCTGCGCCCCCTCTTTCGCGGGGCCAGCCTGCGCCTGGAAGAGGGGATGGTCCAGGCGCTCGTGAACGTCTCGCAGGACCTGGGCTTTACCCTGTACCCGCTGGGGCCGGTCCGCGCCTCCGAAGAGGCCTTGGCGGTGGCCCGCAGGCTTGCGCAGGAGGAACCGGACCTCCTTATCCTGGGGGTGGTCACGTTTGCCACAGGGGACGTTCTGGGGCCCCTCCTGGATCTCCCCGTGCCGAAGATCCTATGGGCCATACCGGAGGCGTGGTTGGGGGATGCCTTACCCCAGAACGCCCTCTGCGGCCTGAACCTGGCCCTCTCCCTGCCCCAGGCGCGGCTCCCGGTCCGGTGGTTTTACGGACCCCCTAAGGAAAGGGAGCTCCGGCGGTTGCTGGAGCCTAGCCTGAGGGCCTTACGGGCCCTGAGGCTTTTGCGGAGGGCGCGGCTTCTCTGGCTGGGGGGTCCCGCGCCCGGATTCGATGCCTTTTGGGAGCGCCCGACCATGGGGGCCAGCGTGGAGGAAAGGCCCCTGGAGGAGCTTTTCGCCACCTACGAGGGGATACCCGGTGAGGCCGTGAAGGAGGCCCTCGAGGCCTGGCCCGAGGCGCGGGGCTTGGGCGAGGAGGGCAAGAGGCTCGCCCGCCTGGCCTTGGCCCTGCGGAGGCTCGGCCAGGACTATGACGGGATAGCCTTGCGGGACTGGCCGGAGATCCCGGAACGCCTGGGCGTAGTCCCTTCGGCCTCTATAGCCCATTTGGGCGATCTCGGTTTGCTGGTGGCTCTAGAAGGGGACCTGATGGGGCTGCTGAGCCAGCTGGCCCTCAAGGCCTTGGGCGGCCAGGCCCCGATCCTCGTGGACATCGTGGCGGTAGAGGAGGGGGCCCTTCTCCTGTGGCATGGGGGAGAGGCCCCCCTCTCCTGGGCGGCGGGACCCGCAAAGCTGGTTCCCCACTTCAACCGGGGGCTCCCCGCGGTCCGGGATATGGTTCTCCGCGCCGGGGCGGCTACCGGCCTGCGCTTGACCCGGAGGGGGGTGGCCCTGGTGGGGGGGCGATTAGAGGGAAAGGGGGGGTACCTGGGGGCATCGGGCTGGTTGCGGGAGATCCGGTGGGCAGGCGAGCCCGTAGAGGCGGGGGCGTTTTTGGAGCGCTGGCTGGGTAGCCGCCTTCCCCACCACCTGGCCCTCGCCCAGGGAGACCTGGTGGAGGCTGGGCTGGAGCTGGCCTTTTGGGGCGGCCTTGGGGTTTTAAAGGGGGAGGGCGGGGTATGGGGGGCGTACTGGCGTTAGGTTGGGCTTGCCAAGACCTCCGCTTCAAGGTGGCGACCTGGCCACCGGAACCGGGCCGCACGCCGGTGGTTGGGTACCAGGAAGCCCTGGGGGGTCCTGCTGCGGTGGCCGCCTGGGCGGTGGCCCGCCTTGGGGGAAAGGCCCTCCTCATAAGCCGCAGGGGGAGGGATAGGGCAGGGGAGTGGTTGGAGGCTACCCTTCAGGCGGCGGGGGTCGTTGCCGCCTTTACCCTTGGGGAAGCCACTGGGGTGAGCGCTGTCCTGGTGGCGCCAGACGGCGAGCGCTTCATCTTTCCGTATAGGGGAAGGCTCCCTGAGGAACCGGAGGACGACCTCCTCCTCTGGCCGGAGTGGGTTTCCGTCGTCCTGGCCGATACCCGTTGGCCTGGGGCCGCCGAGCGGGTGTTTGAAAGGGCCCGGGACCTGGGCCTTCCCCGCGTTCTTGATCTCGATTCGGTGGACGAGGCCAGCCTTCGCCTTGGGCGCCTGGCCTCTCATGTGGTGGCCTCGGAGGGGGCGGCCGTGGAGGCGGGGGGTCTAGACCACCTTCAGGGTCTGTTCAGTGGGGCCTTTGTGGCCGTCACCCTTGGGGAAAAGGGGGTCGTGTGGCCGGGTGGCCGGATTGGTGCCCTTGCCGTAACCCCCAAGGACACCACGGGGGCGGGCGACGTGTTCCACGGTGCCTTTGCCCTCGCCCTGGCCAAGGGGATGCGGGAGGAGGAAGCTCTAGCCTTGGCCAACGCGGTGGCTGGCGTTTACGTGGCCAAGGGAGAGATCCCGGACTGGCAGGAGGCTTTGAAATGGATGCAGCCTTAGGTGTGACCCTGGCTTTCAGGCGAATCTCTGACGGCGGGGGGCGCTTCGCTCTCCTGGCCGCAGACCAGAGGCCCCCCCTCTACAGGCTGGTGGCGGAGAGGCGCCCGGACTGGCCCGAGGCTTTGGTTTGGCAGGAGGTGGCCCGGCTCAAGACCCTGGTGGTGAAGGTGCTCTCAGACCTGGTCACGGGCGTTCTCTTGGACCCGCTGTATGGACGGGAGGCAGTCCTTAGGGTTCCCAGGGGGGCCGGCCTCCTCCTGACCCTAGAGGACCACCGTTTCCGCGAGGATGGGTCGGGTTTCCGCCTGAGCAGGGTCATTCCCTCTTGGGGCGTGGCCGCCGCGGTGCGCGCCGGGGCGGATGCCCTAAAGCTCCTCATCTGGTACCGGCCGGATGTCCCTCCCCAGGTCCGGGCCCACCAACTTGAGCTGGTGCGGCGGTTGGGCCGGGCTGCCTCAAGGTGGGGCCGACCCCTGGTCCTTGAGATCCTTCCTTACCCCAGGGAGGGCGATTCCTCCTCCGCCACAAGCCTTTGGGAAGGGATTCTTCGGGATTTCGCCGACCCTAGCCTGGGAGTGGGCCTTTACAAGCTCCCCTATGTGCCCAAGTTCGTCGGGAGGTTTAGGGAGGTTCTCCCGGCCCCTTGGGTCCTCCTCTCTGGGGGATTGGATGCCGATGCTTTTCTAGAGGCCCTCGAGGCCTCCCTGGAGGCTGGGGCCCGCGGGTTCCTGGCCGGCCGCGCCTTTTGGGGGGACGCCCTGGCCGCCTATCCGGATCTTTCGCGGGTAGAGGAGGGCTTGATGCGTGCCAGGAACCGTTTGGAGAGGGCAAGGCGTCTGCTGGTGACGAAGGTTCCTCCGGGAGGTGCTCGATGAGGGACCCCATGGAGGGTTTGGAGCGGTGGGAGCCCAGGGATGTGGAGGTCCTCAGCCTAGGTCCTTCGGGGGCCCGGCTCTTGATGGATTCCGTGCCTTGGTCTTTGGAGGCCTATGGCCCCAACGTGGTCCGCCTTCGGATGGGTTCCCCTAGGGGGAAGGACTATGGTATCCTCGTAGTTTCGGAGGCCTGCGCCTTCGATCGCTGGTCCGCCGGCCAAGGGTATGTGGAGCTTGGCCTGGCCGATCTCCGGATAGGGGTGGCCTGGCACCCCCTGCGCCTCTCCGTCCACCACCGGGGCAGGGGGGTTTTGCGTTCTTCCGAGGACGGCCACATCCGGGGTGGTCTACGCATCCCGTTCCTCTCCAGGAAACAGGGAGCCTGGGCCCTCGCGTTCGCCCTGGAGTCGGGGGAGGCCATCTACGGCCTCGGGGAGAAGTTTGGGGGCCTCAACCGCAGGGGGGGGCTCTTTACCTCCTGGAACGAGGACGCCTGGGGCGTCAACGGGGAGCGGAGCTACAAGAACGTTCCCCTCCTCTGGAGCACGCGGGGATGGGGGCTATTCCTCCACACCACGGCTCGGGCCCACCACGGCGTGGGCTTTGCCAGGTGGAGCCACCGCTCCTACATCGTGGTGGTGGAGGATGAAGGGATCGATGTTTTCCTGGTGTTGGGGTCCCCGGCGGAGATCCTAGAGGCCTACACCCTCCTTACCGGAAAGGCTCCCCTTGTGCCCAGGTGGAGCCTTGGGGTGTGGTGGAGCCGGTGTTTCTACAAGGACGAGGCCGAAGCGCTGGACGTGGCGCGAAGGCTTAGGGCCAAGGGTATCCCAGGGGACGTACTCGTCCTTGACGGCAGGGCTTGGCTCAAGGTGGAAACCCGCTGCGCTCTAGACTGGGACCGAGATCGCTATCCTAACCCGGCTGGTTTTGTGAGAAGGCTAAAGCGTCTTGGCTTTAGGTTGTGCCTGTGGGAGTATCCTTACGTCTCCATCCATCACCCCCTCTTCGCTGAGCTAGCCGCCAAGGGCTATTTCCTTTGCGATGAGCAAGGGAATCCCTACGTCTATCACTGGGATCCCGAACCCTTTGGCGAGCTCCTGACGCCCCTCCCTCCCTCGGGACTCCTAGACTTCACCCGTGCAGAGGCCTGGCGGTGGTGGCAGGAGCGGCACCAGGAGCTGTTCCAGCTTGGCGTGGACGTGATGAAAACAGATTTCGGGGAACAGATCCCGGAAGATGCCGTAGCCTCCAATGGGGATAGCGGGCGGTTTCTCCACAACGCCTACGCCCTGCTTTACAACCGCTGCGTTTGGGAGTGTTCCCCCCATAAGCTCGTCCTTGCCCGAAGCAGCTACGCAGGGGGCCACCGCTATCCGGTGGTCTGGGGTGGGGACCCCCAGGCGGACTGGGAGGGCCTAGCCAGCAGCATTCGGGGTGGCCTCTCATGGGGCCTTTCCGGGGGGCCTTACTACGCCCATGATATCGGTGGCTTTTACGGCACGCCGGACCCGGAGCTCTACGTGCGCTGGCTTCAGGCGGCCATCTTCTTCTCCCACGTGCGGTTCCACGGCACATCCCCGCGGGAGCCCTGGTTTTTCGGCAAGGAGGCAGAGAAGATCGTTTTGCAGTGGCTTCGCCTGAGGATGAGGCTAGTCCCCTACCTGGAGGCCTCCCTGTACGGGGCCCTAGCCGTGGGGCAGCCGCTAGCAAAGGCCATGCCCTTGGCCTTTCCCGAGGACAGGTGTGCCCGTGGGTTTGAAGAGCAGTTCCTGGTGGGCCAGGACCTGTTGGTGGTTCCCGTTCTTCAACCGGGAGGAGCGGTTGAGGCCTACCTTCCTGGGGGCAAGTGGTTCGACCTTTGGTCCGGAAAGGCGTATGTTGGGCCGGACCTCCTCAGGTTGAAAGTGGGATTAGAAAAAATCCCAGTTTTTGCTAGGGAAGGGGCGGTTATTCCCATAGGAAACTTTGCCCAAAGGGCGGAGGAGGTGGATGTGGAGGGGGTTCTCCTCGTGGGCGAGACGGCCGGTAGGGGAAGGGAGCCTGGAGCAAAGGTTTTGGGGGCTTTGCCGGGGGATTTCAGCCTGGCCCTCCTCCTGTGAGCCGAGGCTTTTACGGGAGGCGTTATGAGTTACTTACTAGCCCTAGACCAGGGGACCACCTCCAGCCGGGCCATCCTCTTCACCCCGGAGGGGGAGGTGGTGGGGATGGCCCGGCGAGAGTTTCGGCAGCACTACCCGGCCCCGGGCCTGGTGGAGCACGACCCCGAGGAGATCTGGGAGACCCAGGCATGGGCGGCCCGGGAGGTTTTGCGCCAGGCGGGGGTGGACCCCGGGGCGGTGGTGGCCCTGGGGATCACCAACCAGCGGGAGACCACCCTGGTGTGGGACCGGGCCACGGGGAGGCCCTTCCACCGGGCCATCGTCTGGCAGGACCGGCGCACGGCCCCCTTGTGCGAGGCCCTGAGGGGGAGGGGCTTGGAGCCCCTTTTCCGGGAGCGCACGGGCCTCCTCCTGGACCCCTACTTCTCCGGCACCAAGCTCCTTTGGCTTCTGGAAAACGTCCCCGGGCTGCGGGCGAAGGGGGAGAGGGGGGAGGCCCTCTTCGGCACCGTGGACACCTGGCTCCTCTGGCGGCTCACCGGGGGCAGGGTGCACGCCACCGACCCCACGAACGCCAGCCGCACCCTGCTTTTCAACCTGCACACCCTCTCTTGGGACGGGGAGCTTCTGGACCTCCTGGGGATTCCCCGGGCCATGCTTCCCGAGGTGCGCCCTTCGGACGGGGAGTTTGGGGAAGCCCTTGGGGAGCTCTTTGGGGCCCCCATTCCCATCCGCGGGGTTCTTGGGGACCAGCAGGCGGCCCTCTTTGGCCAGGCGGCCCTCTTGGCGGGGGAGGGGAAGTGCACCTACGGCACGGGGGCCTTTCTCCTCCTGAACACGGGGGAAAAGCCCGTCCCTTCCCAGAGGGGCCTCCTCACCACCGTGGCCTGGCAGCTAGGGGGAAGGGCCACCTACGCCCTGGAGGGGAGCATCTTCGTGGCGGGGGCGGCTGTCCAGTGGCTGAAGGAGGTGGGCCTCCTGGGGGAGGAGGGGGAGGTGGAGGCCCTGGCGGGGGGTGTGGCGGACACGGGCGGCGTCTACCTGGTCCCCGCCTTCACCGGCCTGGGGGCCCCCTACTGGGACCCCTACGCCCGGGGGGCCATCCTGGGCCTGACCCGGGGGACCACCAAGGCCCACCTGGCCCGGGCGGCCCTGGAGGGGGTGGCCTTCCTGGTGGCCGAGGTGGCGGAGGCCATGGCGGGGGAGGCGGGTCTCCCCCTCCGGGAGCTCCGGGTGGACGGGGGCATGGCGGGGAACGACCTCTTCCTCCAGATCCAGGCCGACCTCCTGGGGAGGGGGGTGGCCCGGCCCCGGGTGACGGAGACCACGGCCCTGGGGGCGGCCCTCATGGCGGGGGTAGGGGCTGGGGTGCTGGACCTGGAGGGGGTGCGGGGGGCCTGGGGCCTGGGGGCCCGCTTCCTCCCCCGGATGCCCGAGGAGCGCCGCCAGGCCCTCTGGCGGGGGTGGCGGCGGGCGGTGGAGCGGGCCCTGGGCTTCGCCAGGGAGGGAGCGTGACGGACCGGGAAGCCCTCTTTGAAAGGCTAAGGGAACCCTGGGACCTCCTCGTCCTGGGGGGCGGGGCCACGGGGGCGGGGGTGTTGTGGGAGGCTACCCTGAGGGGCCTGAAGGCCGCCTTGGTGGAGGCGAAGGACTTCGCCTCGGGGACGAGCTCCCGCTCCACCAAGCTCCTCCACGGGGGGGTGCGGTACCTGGAGCTCGCGGTGCGGCGCCTGGACCCTCGCCAGCTCCGGTTGGTGCGGGAGGCCCTGGGGGAGAGGCGGGTGGTCCTGGGGCTCGCCCCCCACCTGGCCCGGCCCCTCACCCTGGTCACCCCCCTCTTCCGGCCCCTGGAGATCCCCTACTACTGGGCGGGCCTCAAGCTCTACGACCTCCTTTCGGGGAGGAGGTGGCTGGCCCCAAGCCGCTACCTCCCCCCGGGGGCGGTGCGGGCCCTCTTCCCCGACCTCCCGCCCACCCTGGGGGGCGTGGCCTACGCGGATGGGCAGTTTGAGGACTTCCGCCTGAACCTGGCCCTTATCCTCTCCGCCCTGGAGCGGGGGGGCGTGGCCCTGAACCACGCCCAGGCCAAGGCCCTCCTCCTGGAGGGGGGGAGGGTGCGGGGGGCGGTGGTGGAGGACCGCCTCACGGGGAGGGAGGTGGAGGTCTGGGCCAAGGCGGTGGTGAACGCCACCGGCCCTTTGGCGGACGGGGTGCGCCGCCTCCTGGACCCCGACCTCCCTCCCCTCCTCACCCCCTCTAGCGGGGCCCACCTGGTCCTGGACTACCCCTTGGAGGCGGGCCTCCTCCTCCCCCGGACCCGAGACGGCCGGGTCCTCTTCCTCTTGCCCTACCGGGGGAGGGCCCTCCTGGGGACCACGGACCTCCCCGCCGGGCCCACCCCCTGCCCCCTCCCCCGGGAGGAGGAGGTGGCCTACCTCCTGGAGGAGGTCCGCCCCTACCTGGGGGACCTCTCGGGCCGGGTGCGGGCGGCCTGGTCGGGCCTGAGGCCCCTGGTGGGGAGGGGGGAGACCCGGTTCCTCGTGCGGGACCACCACATAGAGGCCCGGGGGGGCCTCTACACCCTGGTGGGGGGGAAGTGGACCACCTTCCGCCTCATGGCCCGGGACCTGGTGGAGCGGGTGGCCGGGGACCTGGGCCTCACCCTCCCCCCCTCCTCCTCCCACGCCACCCCCCTCCTGGGGGCGGGCCCCAGGCCTCCTTTGGACCTTCCGGAAGGGGTGGCGGAGCACCTCTACGCCACCTACGGCGTCCTGGCCCCTAAGGTGGCGGCCCTTGGGGATAGGCCCCTCCTTCCCGGGCTGCCCTACCTGGAGGGGGAGGTGGTGTGGGCCGTGGGGCGGGAGCTTGCCAGGAAGCCCCTGGACGTCCTGGCCCGGAGGATGGGCCTGGCCCTCCTGGACCGGGAGCAGGCCCTCCTGGCCTTGCCCCGGGTGGTGGAGCGCATGGCCCCCCTCCTGGGCTGGGACGAAAGGGAGCGGGAAGAGGCGCTAGAGGAGGCCAGGAGGGCCCTCCCTGGGCTTTGCTAGCCCTCTTGGCCCTTTTGCTCTGGATCTCTATGCTCCTGCCTGTAAGCCTCCCATAGGGTAAAGTACCTAGGACGTCAGACGGGAGATAGGGTACTGAGCGGTAGCATGGGAACATGGCAGCCCCAGAGAGCATCCCTTGGTCCCCTCCTTCCGGATGGGTACGCCTCTCCACCTTAGACCTGCACACCGAGGGGGAGCCCCTGCGGATCCTAGCCTCCGGCCTCGGACCGGTTCCTGGCGCCACCATGCTGGAAAAGCGCCGTTACGCCCAGGGGCACCTGGAGGGTTTGCGCCGCCTCCTCATCTTGGAGCCCCGCGGCCATGCGGACATGTACGGGGCTATCGTGACCGAGCCTACTTCGCCCAACGGGGATCTGGGCGTCCTCTTCCTGCACAACGAGGGCTGGAGCACCATGTGTGGCCACGGCATCATAGCCCTGGTCACCGGCCTTTTGGAAACGGGGTTGCGTCCCTCCACCTTTCCGGGCCTGGATCCTCGCCGCCTGCAGGTCAAAGAAGAGATCCGCATCGACACCCCCGCTGGCCAGGTCCTCGCCCGGCCCGAATGGAGCCCCAGCGGCCATGCGGCCCGCGTGGCCTTCCGCAACGTTCCCTCCTTCGCCTACGCCCTGGATGAGGTGGTGGACGTGCCCGGGCTAGGCCGGGTGCGCTACGATCTGGCCTTTGGTGGGGCCTTCTACGCCTACGTGGACGCAACGGAGCTGGGCCTGGACCTCGAGCCCCAGGCCTACCGGTCCCTGATCGAGGCCGGCATGGCCATTAAGCGCGCAGTCATAGCGTCGCGGGAGATCCGTCACCCCCTAGAGCCTGACCTGGGTTTTCTCTACGGGACCATCTTTGGGGGACCCCCTCGCGACCCCGCCCACCAGGCCCGCAACGTGTGCGTCTTCGCCGAGGGAGAGGTGGACCGTTCCCCCACGGGCACGGGGGTGAGCGGCCGGGCCGCCCTGGAGTGGGCGCGGGGACGGCTGAGGCAGGGCCAGCCCTTCACCGTGGAGAGCCTCCTGGGCACCACCTTCACCGTCACCCTCGTGGAGGAGGTGGACTTCCAGGGCCTCCCCGCGGTGGTACCCGAGGTCTCCGGCCGGGCCTGGATCACGGGCCGCCACGAGTTCCTGCTGGACCCCGAAGACCCCTTGTCCGAGGGCTTTCTGTTGCGGTAGGGGCTCCGCCCCTAGGGCTCCCCGCACCGGTTGAACCGGGGGATGGCCGCGAAGCCCTCCGGGCTCCCACCCGGCACCTCGGCCCCGGCCAAGGAGAGGAGGTAGTAGCCCCCAGCCTCTCCCGCCTCCACCACCAGGTAGTGGACTCCCTCCCCCAGGCGCTCCCGGGCCCCAGGCCCTTTGCGGGCCACCAGGCCGTGGCCCCGGTAGTCCCGCCAGCCCCCTTCGTAGACCCGGGCCCCGTACCCCTCCGGAAGGGGAAAGGGGGGCACCTCCCCCCGGAGGCCAGGCCCCAGGAGCCAGAGCCGGGGCCGGAAGGCCTCCGGACAGGCCCCCCCCACGAAGAGGGCCGCGTCCAAGGCGAAGCCCTTGGGGACCTCCAGACGGAAGAAGTGCCGCTCCCCGGGGGCCAGCCTTCCGATGACCACCTGGGCCACCGTGGGCCGGGCGATGGGGTAGGCCCCCTCCAGGCTGGGGGAGCCGGGGTTCCAAAAGGGCTGGTGGGCCAGGGCAGGCAGGCCCAGGCCGAGGAGGAGGACGAGGGTGCGCATGGCCTCAGGCTAGCTTCTGTCCGCTGGACCCACTGTGGCCCTAGACCCCGAGGGCGTGGCCGAGGTCAAAGAGGAGGAGGAACCCCCCCTGGACCAGGATGGCCGCCCCGAACCCCCGGAGGCGGGCCTCCCGTCGGGAGAGGAGGAAGAGGCCCAGGGCCAGGTACCCCAGGTCCAGGCCGGCGTTGAGGAGGAGGAGGCGCCTCAGGGCCTCCCGCTCCGCCCCACCCCCCAACCAGGCGGCGAAGGCGATGGCCCCGTCCACCAGGCCCCAGGCCCCGGTCATGAACCAGAAGGCCCGGAAGAAGGGAGCCCGGGCCCACCAAAGGCCGAAGACCCCCGCCCCCAGGGAGAGGAGGGCCCAGAGCATGAGGCCCTGGGCGATGGGGGTGGTGTCCGCCACTAGCGCACCTCCAGCCGCTCCACCCAGACGATCTCGCAGGCCCCGGCCCCGGAGTCGTGGCGCACGGTGGAGGTGCGCCAGTAGAAGCCCTGGGGGCCTTGGACGTTGACCAGGAGGCCTGAAAGCCGCACCAGGTGCCCCCGGCGCACCCTCTGTAGCCTCCTCTCTATGAGCGCATCCTTAGGGATCAGGTGCATGTTGGCGCTGCTCCGCACGATCTCCTCGGGGGGGATGGGGGGCTCCCCGGACCAGGCGTAGAAGTAGAAGCGGTGGTCCTGCCAGAGGCGCATCCGCTCCAGGACCCGGGTGTCCGACATCCGCCCCCAGCCCAGGGCCAGGTCCACGGGGGCTAGGTCGGCCGCCCGGTCGGTGCGGTAGACCCTTTTCCCCAGGACCCGAGCCTCCAGGTGGAAGCGGGCCACGGGCTCCAGGCGGTAGGGGGGCTTCTTCAGGGGGACCCTTTCCCCTCGGGGGATCTCCTCCTGCACGGGAGGCAAGGGGGCCAGGACCCCAGGGGGGCGGGGGATGGGGCGGCTCCCTAGGCCAAAGAGGTACCCGAGGCCCCCGAGGAGGGCAAGAAGGACCAGGAGCCTCACAGGGGTAGGCTACAACAGGGCTGGGGTACTTGGGTTAAGCCCGGCTAAAGCCGGGGGCCTCCGGGAGGCTTAGGCTGGGACTGGAGGTGGTGGTCGTGAAGGCAAACCTCCTCGGTCTATTGGCCCTAGGCCTGGCCCTGAGCAGCTGCACGTTGGTGAGCTATACGCCGATGGAACTCCCCCTCTCCACCCGCTACCGCCTGGTGGTCCTGGACGCGGTGGAACTCCAGCGGGCCCAGGAGGGGGACGTGGAGGTGGTGGAGTTCCGCTTCCTAGACTCCCCCTACGCCCCCAAGGACCTCTACGAGCTGGGGGAGAGCCTGAAAGCCCAGCTCCGGGCCCGGGGCTTCGCCGAGCGGTGCCAGACCTTCAATCCCCTGCCCCTCTTCGGGGGGCCTCAGTACACCTTGCGCATGGCCCGGGGGAAGGAGGGGGTGGGGATCTTCCTCCGGCCCCTGGCCCGGCCCTCCAGCTACCGGGCCGAGGTGTCCCTCGCAGACCCCAACCCGCCCCTAAGCTGCCCGCCCCGTTGACAGGGAGAAGAAGGAGAGGGACCACTCCCTGGTGCCAAGTGGCCCCTTAACCTGGTGGCCTATCCCCAGCGGCAGAGCCCCTTCCGCCTGGGCCGCATCGCCCTGGCCCAGGGGGAAGCGGTACTGGCGGAGCCGGCCAGCTTGATACAGGGGTTGGGAGGGGGAAACTGATGCCTTCGTGTGCTACCTCATAGCTCCACCCCGGCCATCCTGAGCAAGACCCGGCTCCGAAGATGGTCAGCCGAAGGCTATCTTGTAGCCCCAGAGACCGCACCATCACACCCAAACGAGTCAAGTAGCGATTTTTGTGGGTTTCTCTTCCGCGGCCCAAAGCGGGGCCATGTCCAGGTAACGCCTGAGCGCCCAGTCCTCCGTGGCTCTCAGCATCACCACCGTGGCCAGATTCCCTAGGCTCCCCTCGCTGGGGAAAACCCCAACCGCCCTGGTCCGCCGCTTCACCTCCCGGAAAAGCCGCTCCAGCGCATTCGTGCCCTTGATGTGCTTCTGGTGGCCGCTGGGAAAGTCCAGGTGGATCAGAGCTTCCCCCAAACCCTGGGCAAACACCTCCACCCCTCGCCTGTACCGGTCCCGGTAGCGTTCAACAAACTCTCGGGCCAGAGATTCCGCCGTGCCCCGCCGCCGCGCCACAAACACCTCCTGGAGCTCCGCACCGCTGCCAGCTGGCCCCAGGAAGCTCGGCCCTCGCCGCCTGGCGGATGGAAGGGGGGTCGTCGGAAATGACCAGCCTCACCCCACGAAGCCCCCGCTCCACCAGACCCTTCCGGAGGTTCCTCCAGGCCTCCTTCCGCTCCCCGCCCGCCGGTTCCACCGCCAGCAGCAAAAGGTACGGGCTGCGCCCGTGACCTCGGTAGCCTTTCTCGTTCACCCCCACCGCCACCAGCAGGGCCAGGTCCACCACCCGCCCGCCCCGGTTCGCCTTGAAGTAGGCCGCGTCCAGGCAGAGGTAGGGGTAAGCCAGCCCCAAGGGCCGGCCCCGCCAGGCAGAGGGCGCCTCCTCCAGGCGCTGGGCTACCCTGGAGACCGCGTCCTTACCAATCCGCACTCGGGACAGACCTTCGGTGATGGCCGCCACCTTGCGGGTGGAGACCCCTTGCAGGTCCATCTCCAGGACGGCCTCTTCCACCTCCCCGGTCATCCGCTTGTAGCGCTCCAACACCTCGGTCAGGAAAGTCCCCTCCCGGTCCCGGGGTACCCGGAGCTGCGCGATCTTGCCCGCCGGCGTGATGAGGTCCCGGGTGTAGTGGCCGTTCCGCTTCCCGCGGCGGCTCGGGGTGCGCTCACGGTGACCCGCAGCCAGGTGCTCGGTCATCTCTTCTTCCAACACCTGCTCGATGATGGCCTTGACCCCTTCCCGGATGCGCCGGCTGACCTCCTCCTTGGTCAACCTCTTGAACCCCTCTTGGTTCATTCAGCCCTCCATGCTTAACCCACAAAATAAGCGACACTACCCCACGCACCGCGGCCACTCCGCCTGTGGGTAGACCCTCCGAATGGCTTCGGGAAGCCCGGGTAACCCGTCGGTGACGAAGAGTAGCACCCGCCTCTCCCCACCAGGGGGGATCCCCAAAGCCACGTAGACGGTTTCCCGTACGATCCCCTCTCCGTCCCTAAGGACCTTGAGGGAAAGCCCGTCCAGGTAGACGAAGGCCATCTCCTCGGGCAAAAGCCGCCTGCGGAAAGCTTCCACCGCTCCCAAGACCTCGTCCGTCAAGGCGCTCAAGGTCTCGTGGGAGTAGCGGTGGCCCAAGAGCAGGCGCATCCCCTCGGCTGCTTTACGCTGGCTGACCCCGGCGGTATAAAGGGCCACGGCCACTGGAACGTAGCCTTCGGCTGACCTCCCACGTCCACGGGGCGGCGGGCGTAGGGTTTGAGGAAGGCGGGGTGGTACCGGCCTTCCCGATCCCTGGGGACCCGCAGGTCCACCTGGCCGAAGGCGGTCTCCAGCCTCCTGGGGTAGTAGCCGTTCCTGCGCCCCCCGTGGGCCTGGAGGAACGCCGTCCGGTCCAACTCCAGGACTGTTTGTAGGACTTCGGCTACCGTTTCCCGCACCGCTTCCCTCAGCAAGCTCCGCAAGGTATCCCGGTCCATGGGGCACCTCCTCCTTCCAAGGTGTGCCCCCCTATTAAACACGGACCCTTACACAGAATTCCTTACACGACCACGGTTTCCTCCGTTTCCGGGGGAGGAAACTCTCAAGGTTTCCAAGGGTTTCCAAGGAAACAATCCCCTCGTTTACCGTAAACGGTGTTTCCATAAGTAAACGGTCCCCCGTTTACCGGAAACGATGTTTCCAAGGGGTTTCCGGGGGGGCCTCTTGATTCCCTGGTCGGGCCTCCCTTTCCCCCTCTCCCCACCCTCGAGCACCCACTCCTCAGGGGTCCGGGAGAGGGGGAAAGGGGGATGCATTAAACTCCCGCCCGGGACTTCACGTGTCCCCAAGGGGGAGGAAGGGACCTGAAAGGGGTTATCTCGGAATCTCTTTCGCGCTTTTTATCTCGTTTTCTCTTCTAGTCGCGCTTTCTGGTATCTCCCCTGGACGGGGGGGTGGAACCCCCCACCCCGACATCTACTGTCGGGAGGGGCCGCCCTCATATGGGGTTTATGCGGCGTGACCCCCCCAAGTTCTCCGGCATCTCTATGCATCTACCCAGGGTTGTCGGTATCTCCATGCATCTGTCACCCCGGTCCGGGCTCCTCGGGCGAGGGGGCAGGACCTGGCATGCCCCCGTCCGTACCCGTTCCTAAGCGTCCCTAAACGTCCCACCCCGTCCGGACCCGCCGGCTGCCCGCACGGACCCGCGACAACCCGCGTGGAGACGCACAGACCCGAGGGCAGGCCCCTAGGGCAGGGTAGCCACCTGGGGGTCGCCCTGAAGCCGGCCCCCCGGATCAGCCCCCTCCAGGCGCTGGTCCTGAGGCCCTGCCCAGGGCGCGCGCCCACCAAACGCCCCGTACTCCTGACAAAGCGCGACAAGGCGCGACAACCTGCACGCTAGGTTGGCCAGGGGGCTGCCCCTACCGCCAGGACCCGGGGCCCCTTGGGGCGGGATGCTCGCGAAAGTCCTCTTTCGCGCACGATGCTTCTGGTCCCAGGCCAAGAGGCTGAAGGCTCCCCAAGAATCCACCTCCCGAACCTCCGTTCTTCCGTTCCAATCTGGGCTACCATGAAGTGGTACGAAGAACCGTCCGCTTTCGGGCGAGAGCAGTAACACCGCCCATGGGAACCGTATGAAGCCGCGAGAGTCAACCCAGACCCCTTTCCCCATGACCCCAGCCCAACTCCTCCAGGGGCTTCAGGCGCTCTTCGACATGCAGGTCTTCCGCCGCTTCCGGAAGAGGGGCCCCTACCTGGTCCAGGGGGTTTTCGATAACCACCACTAAAAGCTCTACGGGGGCTTTTACTACGGGGACCTGAAAGGGGAGAACGCTTCCATCCGTCTCAGGGTCCCCCAGACGATCCTCCTGACCAAGGGAAGGGCTTACGTCCTTTCCGTGAGCCCGGAACTCAACTTCAGAGGGCAACCTCCCTTCGTCTTTCGGGTGGAGGCCCTTCACAAAGAAGAGGAAGCCCCTCCCCCTTCCGAGGTCCAGCTTCCCCGGAGGAACCGGGATAGGGTGGACGTGCGAGGCCTCCTCCTGGGCCTCCTCCGCAAGGGGGAAACCCCTGCTTTGGCCCTGATCCTCGGGGAGACGGGCATCGTGGACCGGGACGTGGAGGCCGCCTTGGGAAGCGCCCGGGACCGCTACCGGATGGACCCCAAGCGCGTGAGCCTCACGGATCCCGGGGCCGTGGCGGAGGCCCTAAGGAAGGCCGCAGAGGGCCCCTACGACCTGGTGGCCCTGGTCCGGGGAGGAGGGGAGGGGCTCGAGGTCCTGGACCACCCCGAGGTGTGGGAGGCGGTGGCCTCCTGCCCCACGCCCGTGGTGGTGGCCCTGGGCCACGCGGCGGACACCCTCTGGGTGGAGGGCCTGGCGGATGTTGCCTTTCCCACGCCCACGGCCCTGGGGCACTTCCTCAAGGAGGCCGTGGAGACGGTGGAGAGGGAGAAGGCAGCCGCCAAGCTTTCCGAACTCCTGTAGAAGGCCCAGGAGGAAAGGGACCGGCTCAAGGAAAGGCTTGTGCAACTGGAGCAGGAGCTCGCTCTCCATCACCAAGACCACCGCTACCAACTGGAGAAGGTCCAGGCGGAGGTTAAGGCGGTTCAAGCGGAAAGGGATCGGCTCAAGGAGCTGCTTGCGCGACTGGAGCGCGAACCTGCCTCCCTTCAGCAAGAGATGGCCCGCTTGAGGCAGAGTCTCGCCCTGTGGCGGTGGGTGGCCCTTCTTTCGGCGGCGGCGGCGATGTTGCTCCTGCTCTTTAGGTAACGGGGCACTGGGAACCCGGTCCTTTCCCAACCCCCAGGGCGGCGGTATCTCCTCGAGGCGGGCCTCACCGAGGAAGACCTCCCCGCGGTGGTGCGGCGGGTGGAGGTGGGAAAGGCGAAGGAGGAGGGTGTTGTTTAGCGGAACCTATCCTCCGTGTACGTCCTGAAGGGTCGCGTGATTCCGCGGTGACCCGAAGAGGTGGCGGTTCATTTGGGGTAGGGGCCCCAAAGCGGAAGGCGCTCAGTCCCGCTGGAAAAGGGGCAACCGCCGGATGCGGATGCGGTCGTCCTCAAAGACCGCCACGCACCCCCGCTCCAGGTCCTCCGCGATCTGGGAGAGGTTCTCCAGGAGCAGGGCGGCCTGGAACTCGGGCCTCCGCCCCGCGGAGAGCCGGAATAGGACCACGGAAGGATGGGAGGCGGCGCGCTGGGCCAGTAGGGTTCCGAAGTCGGTGTCGGCAGAGACCAGGATCCGGCCCTCCTCCGCCGCCCGCTCGAAGATCTCCAGGTCAAGGGCGGCCTGAAGCCCGTACTCCCGCACGTGAACGGCGTCGTGCCCGGCCTGCCGGAGCGCCTCCGCCACCCTGGGAGACAGGGGGTTGTCCACCAGGAACCTCAAGGCTCACCCTACCGGGCGGACTCCGGCCTGACCGGGGGGAGCTCCCGCTCCTGGACCGCCAGGGCCGCGTAGCGGAGGGCCTCCCGAATGTCCTCGGCCTCGAGGTCCGGATAGGCTTCCAGGATCTCTGCCATATCCATCCCCTCGGCCACCATGCCCACCACCGTGGCCACGGGGATCCTGAGGCGGCGGATACAAGGCACGCCGTCCATCTGTTCGGGGTTGACGGTGATCCGAGTGAAGCGAGGCATCTTCCCCATTTTAGTCCCCAAAGAAACGGTAGACACGCATAGGCGGTTCACTTGGGGTAGGGGCCCCAAAGCGGTTCATTTGGGCCAGGGGCTCTGGAAACTCTCGAAGAAAGGGCCAAAAAGGTCCAGGACCTCCTCTGAACCTATCCTCTGTTTCGCGGCGAGTTACCAAGCGGGGGCTTCGCCCCCCAGTTGTTCTAGCCTCGCCGCACCCCATCCCTGGGGGCGGGAAGGCCCCATCTAGGATGGGAACGATGCAGTTCCATCTGAAGGAGGGAGGATGCACGATCCGCTCTTTATGGGAAACCTCTTCGGCCTCCAGGTCTTCCGGGCGGAGCTCCTGGGGCCTGCCTCCTTCTCCTTGGAGGAGCTGGAGGGGGCTAGGCGCTTAAGGGTCCTCACCCACTCGGCTTCGGCGAGGCTGCTTGCCCGCCTGAGCCGGGAGGTGGAGGAGCTGGAGGTGGTCTTCGGCTACGAGACGGCCCTTCCCCTCGAGGGGGCCTTCCAGCGGCTTCTCGAGGTGCAGTTCTTGGTGCAGGAGGAGGTCGCCCGGAGCCTCCGGGTGGTGTGGGAGGGGGAGGAGGAGAGGCTTGCGGAGAAGGCCCGGCTGGGGAAGCTGAGATTTCTCCTCTCCCGGAGGCCCTCCCACGCCAAGCTCTTCCTGGTGGAGGAGGCGGACGGGACGCGCTGGGCCCTCCTGGGGAGCCCCAACCTCTCGGAGCGGGCCCTGGAGACGGGCGAGTTCTCCCAGCTGGAGTTCGCCCTCCGCTTCGAGGGGGAGGAGGCCTTCCGAACCCTCGAGGCCCTCTACGAGGCGGTGCGGGGGGAGAGCGACCCCTTGCGCCCGGAGCTCCTCCTCCGGGAGGCAAAGCCCCACGAGCTTCCCCTCCTGGAGGGGGCGGCAGGGCGGGAGGTGGTCCTGGCGGTGAGGGAGGTGGAGGTTCCCGCGGTGATGCGGGTGGAGTGCCTGCCCGCTCCCAAGCGCAGGGCGGCCCAGGCCATCGCCCAGGCGGCGGAGGCCAAGAGGAAGGGCGAGGCCAAGGTCTTCACCCTGGGGAGGAAGGGCCTCGAGGTGGCACGGCGCCTTCCCCTCTCCCAGGAGGAGGAGGCGCCCCTCCTGGACCTCACCGAGGAGGGGGTTCTCCTCCAAGGGGAGCTCCGCCCCTTCCTCTCCCTGGAGGCGCCGGGGGTGCGGGAGGACGCCGAGGCCATCCTGGCCTTCCTCTCCGGCTACGAGCGCCACTTCCTGGAGCGGGACGACGCCCTTAGGCAGACGGAGGCCTTCTTCCGGCTTCTGGCCTGGCTTTACGCCTCCCCCTACATGGCGAGTCTTCTTCACCGGGCCCACCTGGAAGGTCTCCCGCCCCACGCCTACCCCCTGTGGGCGGTGGTCTACGGCAAGAGCAACACCGGCAAGACCAGCTTTCTCCGCTTCGCCCTCAAGAGCATGGCCGGGCTGGAGGTGGGGATGCAGCCCGGGAAGGACTTCACCAAGGAGAGGGTGGAGGCCCTCAGGGCCCTCTCCCGCTTCCCCGTGGTCTACGACGATGTGAGCCTCCTCCAGGTGCGGAACCCAGGGGAGAGCCTCATCAAGGGGGACTACGAGTTCCTCGGTCCCCCCAAGGCGCCCGTGGTCCTTTCGCTGAACGCCTCCCAGAGCTACAGGCTCCCGGACGAGGTGCGCAAGCGGGCCCTTCTGGTCTACACGGACGCCGTGCTGCCCCAGGACCGGGCCAAGCGGGTGCACGCCGAGGCCCAGCGCCTCCTCCTCACGGTGGGGGACCGCTTCTTCCGGGCCCTGGCCCCTAGGGTCCGGGAGGCCCTGGGGGAGAGGGAGGACTGGCTGGAGGCCGCCACCTCGGTTCTGGCGGAGGCCTTCCGGGAGCTCCTGGGCCGGGTGCCCCCCTGGGTGAGGACCTACACCGCCGAGGAGGAGAGCGCCCGCTACCTGGAGGAGGTGCGGGAGCTGGTGCGGAAGGTCCTCTCCAAGCACCCCTATCGCCTCGAGGGGGGTGAGGTCTGGGTGAAGACCCCCGGGGAGGAGACCGCCAAGGCCTACGCCAAAGAGCTCCCCGGGTGGTGCGCCGAGGAGAGCCGTGGGGAGTACCTGGTCCTCCGGGCTGAGCCCCTTAGGCGCATGGGGCTTCTTGGGCTTTCCCTGTGGCCCTTTAGGAAGAGGGGATGAGGGGCCGGACTCCCCTTACAGGCCGTTCTAAGGGGGTTTTCGGGAGGGGCCTAGGCGGCCTGGAGAACCTCCAGGGGAATCTCGCATACCTTTCCACCCCCTGGAGGGGACCTCCTCCCCGCCTCCCTTTGCTTGGCCGCTCTTTTGTGCGTGGAACAAGCTTTCCTACACGGAGGTCCCGGCCAAGGCGAGGCGGGAGAGGCCCCTCCCTGGACCGCCCGGCGAGATGGCAACTCCAATGGGCCCCGCCTTACCGCCAGTTACCGCCTGCAACAGAGAGGTTTTCCCATCCGAAGGGATTCCCATGGAGAACCCCCACCCCCTCCATGGGCTTTGGACCCCCTCAGGGGAGGCTGGCCAAGGTAGGGAGGAGCCTCCCTTCCCAAGCCCCGGTTACCTAATGCGAGCCCTTCCAGGTTCTGCTAAAATCGCTGTCAAGAGGAGGTGGACTATGAACGGCGCGTTTAGGCTTCTGGCCCTCTCCTTGGGGCTGGCCCTTCTCCTCTCCGCGTGTGGAGGGCAGACGGGCGGGAGTGGCGGTGGTGGCGGTGGAGATGGCGGCGGCGGTGGTGGCAGCGGTGGAGGTGGCGGCTCTACCCCCAGCTTCACCATCAGCCTCAACCCCACGAGCCTCACCGTGCAGCAGGGAGGCAGCGGCACCACCCAGCTCACCCTTACCCCGCAGGGGGGGTTCACGGGGACGGTGGACCTGAGCCTGGTGGGGGCTCCCCCGGGGGTGACCCTCCCCCCCACCACGGTGAACGTGTCGGACCCCAACACCCCTGTGACCCAGACCCTCACCGTCAATGTGGCCAGCGGTGTGGCCACGGGGACCTACAACCTGCAGGTCCAGGCGGTCTCGGGGAGCCTGACCAGGACGGCGAGCCTGAGCCTTACGGTGACGGCCCCACCCCCGGCCCCCGACTTCACTCTGAGCCTCAACCCCACGAGCCTCACCGTGCAGCAGGGAGGCAGCGGCACCACCCAGCTCACCCTTACCCCGCAGGGGGGGTTCACGGGGACGGTGGACCTGAGCCTGGTGGGGGCTCCCCCGGGGGTGACCCTCCCCCCCACCACGGTGAACGTGTCGGACCCCAACACCCCTGTGACCCAGACCCTCACCGTCAATGTGGCCAGCGGTGTGGCCACGGGGACCTACAACCTGCAGGTCCAGGCGGTCTCGGGGAGCCTGACCAGGACGGCGAGCCTGAGCCTTACGGTGACGGCCGCGGGCGGTACCACTTGGACGGAGCGGGACTCGGGCACGCAACGATGGCTTTGGGGCGTCACCTACGGGAATGGCCTCTTTGTGGCGGTGGGGGATGGGGGCACCATCCTCACCTCCCCGGACGGGGTGAACTGGACGGAGCGGGACTCGGGCACGCAACGATGGCTTTGGGGCGTCACCTACGGGAATGGCCTCTTTGTGGCGGTGGGGGGTTTGGGCATCATCCTCACCTCCCCGGACGGGGTGAACTGGACGGAGCGGCGCTCGGGGACGGACAAGGAGCTTCAGGGCGTCACCTACGGGAATGGCCTCTTTGTGGCGGTGGGGAGTTTGGGCATCATCCTCACCTCCCCGGACGGGGAGAACTGGACGCGGACGGCCTCGGGGATGGCCCTATCGCTTTGGGGCGTCACCTACGGGTCCGGTCGCTTTGTGGCGGTGGGGGGGGTGTTGCGAAGTGGCGTCATCCTTACCTCCCCGGACGGGGAGAACTGGACGCGGCGGGATTCGGGGACGAACGAGACCCTCTATGGTGTCACCCACGGGTCTGATCTCTTTGTGGCGGCGGGGGTGTCGCAGCAAGGTGGCGTCATCCTCACCTCCCCGGACGGGGAGAACTGGACGCGGCGGGACTCGGGGACGAGGGCGAACCTTAGGGGCGTTACCTACGGGAATGGCCTCTTTGTGGCGGTGGGGCCTGGGGGCACCATCCTCACCTCCCCGGACGGGGTGAACTGGACGCAGCGGGACTCGGGGAGGAATGAGGACCTCAATGGCGTCACCTACGGGAATGGCCGCTTTGTGGCGGTAGGGGCTTTGGGCACCATCCTCACTTCCCCCTGAGGGGAGGGGTTCTGGGGCCTAGAGTTGCTGTGAAGGCGGCCCATTGGTCTCTGGCCTCCCAAGAGCGCTCCCACCCTCACGGACCACTCCCCGCTAGACACCCGGGGTGCGGGAGGTCTTCACGGGCTAGGCGGCCTTGACCACTTCAGACTAGGGGAGCTTCCCTGCATACCTTTCCACCTCCTGAAGGCGGTCTCCTCCCCGCCTCCCCTTACGGGGTTTATGTGGGAATCCTCGGAGATCCCCGGCAACTCTATGCACCCGGACTCCTCAGGGAGGCCCTTTTGTGCGCGGAGGTAGGCTTTCGCGCGGGAAGCCTGGGGCCCGCGCCTAAAAGCCCCCTTTTGCGCATGACGCTCTTGCCCATTCATCATGGCGAGGGAGAGCCAGATGGTGCAGCGCGCAGAGGGCATGTCCCGCATGTGTCCCACATGTGTCCCGCTCCCCCACCCTACCCCCTCGCTCTACCTTCCGTGGCCTATTTGGGGTCCCCTTCCCCTTAAGCGGAGGCCGGAGGAGCCCGGGTGGTGGCCCCCCCAAGCTCCCGCAGTTCGGGGGAAGGGGGCTCACCTTGGCCCCCAGGGTTCGGGGGGCCCTTGGTCCCGGCGAAGACCTTCCGGGAGATCCTGGGCGGGGTATCCCCTCGAGGGGGAACCAAGTTCACGCTGTCCCTCCTCGAGGACCTCGGAGCCCCTCGAGCCTCTCCTGCTCCTTCTCTACTCCCAGAGCTCTTCCTCCATCCCCAGGGCCCTCACGAGTTCCGCCAGGGCCTCGAGTTCCCTTCTTACCCACTCCACCCCCTGTCCCAAGGCCCTTTCCGGGGAAAGCAGGGGGTCCGTGGGGAAGGCTTCCCTGAGGAGGGCGAGATGGGCTTCCTCCCCCTCCACCCGAAGCCAGAAGGGCCCGAGCTCCCGGAGGCGCCCTAGGGCCCGGCCAAGGGGGTCTTGGGGGCCGATGGGGCCGGTGTAGCCCCAAGCGCGGAAGTGCCGCCGGAGTTCCCCCCCAAGCTCCACCCTCCTTCCAAGCTCCGCCGTGGCCACCCGCCAAGCGGCCAGGAGGTAGAGGAAGAAGAAGGGAAAGGTCAGGAGAAGAAGGGGGAATGCCCTCGGGCCATCACGGGGAGGCCCGAGAGGTGCCGGTCAAGGAGGACCAGGGCGATGGCGAGAAGCCCCAAGAAGCCCAGGACAAAGGGCCACCTCTCCCTTGGGTAGGTGGGGAAGCCCCGGGGCTTGGGTAGGTGGGGAAGCCCCGGGGGGCCACGTGGAGGTCGGGGAGGGATCGGGGGAGGGCCAGCACATAAAGGACCCCGGAAAAGCCGTAGCCCACCCTCCCAAACCGCCTTGCCCCCCAGACTCCCACCTCGAGGCGCCGGAAAGGGACGCCCAGGACTTCCCCTCGGAGCTCCCCTCCCCATTCGGGTTCGCCCTTGAGAAGGGGTGGGCCAAGCCCTTCCCTCTCGGCCTCGGGGAGGGACTCCAGTCCTAGCCGCCTTGCCACCTCCTCCCTCACGGTCTCGCCCGCGAGGCTCCTGTAGGCCCCTATGCTGAAGAGGGCAAAGAGGAGGGGGAGGACCCCTGAGAGGGGGTGCACCTTTAGAATGCCGGCGAGGGCAATGAGGGAAAGCCCCCCAACCAGGAGGAGGGTGCTCAGGCGTCTGGACCTCAGGGCTTGGAGCCCGGACGGGCGCATGCCTATAGGCTAAGTTCTCCTTCGGTCCTGGCGGAGGCCACCCGGAAGATCCTGTACCCAGAGCAGGAGGGTCCTCTCCAAGCGCCCTTATCTCGAGGGGAGTGGGGTCCTGGTGGGGCCCATTTCAGGGGCGACCGGGCTCACGCCGGCCCTCCTCCAGGGCCTCGAGGGCCCCCGGGTCCACCTGGGCCTTTCCCGCCCGCTCCAGCACCTTCAGGCCCGGGGCGGCCTTCAACCTCTCCCCTTCCGAGGCGAAGCACCTGAGGGCCTCGAGGGGGAGGCGCTTGCTGGCGTCCAGGATCTCAATCCCCAGGAGCCTGCCCTCGCCGTCCCGGTCCAGGGCGATCCCCTCGGCCACCTCCTCCACGGTGGCCGCTCCCTCTCCGAAGGCGATGTAAAGGGCGTCCGCTTCCCGGTCGTAGGTGATCCTCATGCCCTCTTTGGCATTGTACCCGCGCCCTTCCAGGCCTTGCAGGAGCGGCTCGGGGGCCTCTGAAGAGGGGGTGGGGCTCGAGGGCCCCACCATGGGGTGGGTGGGGGGTGCCGGGGCCCCTGTCTTACCCAGGTTCCCGATCTTCCTGGGCAAGACGGGGGCGGGCGGTCCTCGCGGGGAGGCTGAAGGCCCTCGAGGGCCTGGCCCCTTGGGGGGCGTGCATCTTACCCAGGTTCCCCGGAAGCATCTTCTAGGGAGGTCGGTGACCCTCCTTACCTGTCTTACCCAGGTTCCCAGCCTTCCTGGGTAAGACAGGAGCGAAGCCTCCACCCCACCTCCCCCTAGACTAGGAGGGCCCCCTCGGGGCCCCAAGGAGGAGCGCATGGCAAAGGGCTTCTTGCAGAAACTGGAGGACCCCCTTCCCTTCCGTAGCCTACAGGGCTCACTAAAAGCCCTTGAGGAAGGCGCTTTTGCAGATTCTGCAACTCTCTCCCAGATTCTGCAAAAGTGCGATGGAGAAAGCCTTTGTGAGTTTCAGATTCTGCAAGAGTGCGATGAGAAAGGAACTTACGAGAACGCCTTGAGAGGGGCACTTTCTCAGATTCTGCAAAAGCGCGATGACGAAGCCTCTTGGAGGGTCAATCCATGGAGCGCATGAAGCTTTGGGAGCTGGCAGACCTAAGCCTAAGGGAGCGGGAGTACCGGGCCCTCCTCTACCTCTCCAAGGGGGAGGCCAGCCTGGGGGAGGTGATGGAGGCCTTGGGCTTCAGCATGGCGGGGGCCTACCGGGCCCTCTCCCCCCTGGTGCAGCGGGGCCTGGTGGAGAAGGCGAACGGGCTGTACCGCTTGGCTATCGCCCTGGAGTTCCCCTAGGCCCCTCCCGCGCCGGCCCCTCTTCCCAGAACCCTCAGGGGAGGCGGAGAAGCCCAAGCGGAAGCGGGCGGAGAAGCCCAAGGCCCAAAGCCCCGTGGCCTCCCTCGCCGAGGCCCACCCCCACCTAAAGGGCCTCCTCTACTTCGCCGGCAAAAGCCTCCCCAAGCTGGCCCAGCCCCTGGCCGCCAAGGCCCCCGGGGTCCTGGTCCAGGCCGCCC
Organism: Thermus sediminis; assembly: GCF_003426945.1. Lineage (NCBI taxonomy): Bacteria > Thermotogati > Deinococcota > Deinococci > Thermales > Thermaceae > Thermus > Thermus sediminis. Next base: position 52,900 of record NZ_QURO01000003.1, on the reverse strand, counting down.
TAGCGGCCAAGAAGCACGGCCGGGACCAGGAGGGGGCGGTCCTGGCCTCCTGGCTTCCCGAGGTGCGCTCCTGGGTGGAGGCCTAGGGAGGGGAGGCCGTGGAGGAGGCCCTGGCCGAAGCGGTCAAAAAGGCGGACAAGCCCTTCCCCTACGCCTGCAAGCTCCTCCTCCGTAGGCCCGAGGAGCCCCTCGAGTTCTGGAAGAAGATTGCTTTCAGGATAACAGGGCCGCCACCTACAATGGTGGCGTGGACGGCAGGACCCACGAGCGCCTCACCCTCTTCCACCTGGCCTGGACGGCCCCGATCCTCTCGGTCTTCTTTCCTGAGGGGGCGCCCCAGGTCTCCCTCCTCTACCTGGCGGGAGGGGTGGTGGGCACCCTGTACCTCTCTCCGGACCTAGACCTCCCCGATTCCCGGCCCTCGAGGCGGTGGGGCCCCCTGTCCCTCCTCTGGGAGCCCTACCGGGCCCTCCACCTCCACCGAGGGGCGTCCCACTCCTGGGTTTACGGTCCCCTCTCCCGCCTTCTCTACCTCTTCCTCCCCCCCTTCTTCCTCCTCATAACCCTGGGGATAGACCCCAAGCTCCTCCTCGCTCCGGTCCTCAAGTGGGAGGTGGCCCTCCCCCTCCTCTTGGGATACCTCTTCTCCTAGTGGGCCCATCTGGTCCAAGACAAGGAGGAGTTCCGCCTGGTCTAAGCCGCCTCTTCCAGGGCTTTATCTGGGGGAAGGGATCCCAAAGCGGACGTCCTTAACCTCGCCACGGTTCATTTGGGGGAGGGGCCCCAAAGAGGACCATAGCGAGGGGCATGGGCCTTTTGCGGAGGATCCTGCAGTAGGACAGGAGGGGCTCCAGCGCGAGGGGTGGGGATTTCGGTTTCCCCCCGTCTTACCCAGAAACCTCCTCACCCAGGAGGGCCCTGGCGGCCGCCAGGGCCACCTCCAGGTCCCTATCCCTCGGGGGGCCCAGGAAGAGGCTCTGGAGGGGGTAGCCCAAGGGGGCCAGGGCCGGGAAGGCGGTGGTCGCCTCGTAGGCTAGGAGGAAGGAGAGGGGAAGGGCGAGCCAAAGGGGAAGGAGGAACCCCAGGGGAAGGAAGAAGAGGAAGGAGAGCCCCAGGAGGTTAAAGCTACACCGGGAGTGGAGGCGGGGCATCCCCCTCGCCCCCTCGAGGGTCAGGGGTAGCCCCCGCTCCACCAGGTGGACCACCTGGTGCTCGGCGGCGTGCTTCCGCAGGACGTCCCCGCCCATGAGGCTGAGGAGGAGGCGGAGGGCGAGGAGGAGGGCCAGAAAAGGGAGGAGGAGGGCCAGCGTCTTACCCAGAAAGGGATGGACCACGGCCTCCCCGGCCTTCCGGCTCAGGAGGACCAGGCCCAGGACCAAGGCCAGGTTGAGGAGGATGAGGAGGAGGGCGAGAACCCCCTCGAGGAGGTTCATGGGCCTCTCCCCCTCACCCCCCTTGGCCGCCCTCTCCATGGCCCGCAGGTAGGCCCGAAGGTGGAGCCCCAGGGCGTAAGCCAGGGAGGTGAAGGCCCGGAGGAACCGGGGCGTCCGGGGAAAGGGGGCCGGAAAGACCTCCACCTCCACACCCCCTGGCCCCTCCAGGGCCAGGGCGCACCGCCTGCCATCCGCAAGGTAAACGCCTCCAGGAAGGGACTCGCCGCCAAGGAAACGCACGGGCCTATCATAGGCGCATGCGCCTCTTACCCAGAAGCGAAGCGGAGCTCCGCCTTCAGGCCCTCGAGGCGGAGCTTGCCCGGGTGGAGGAGGAGATCCGCCGGCTCTACCCCGGGGTCAGGGTCAAGTGGGTGCGGTGCGGGAAAGCGAACTGCTGGTGCGCCAGGACCAAGGGGACGGAGCGCAAGCCCCACGGGCCCTACTTCTACCGCTACCGGTGGCTTCCCTCAGACCTCCCTGAGGGGGGCCGGCAGGAGGAGAGGTACCTGGGCAAGGGGCTCCCCGACGAGGCCAAGGCTGGGGGCTGGAGGGAGCTGAGGCGCCTCGGCAAGAGGCTCGCCCTCCTGCGCCAGGAGAGGGAGCGACTCCTGAAGCTTTTCAATAGCATGGAGGAAGGTGAGCGGGATGCTGGTCCAACCCAGGTCTAAGGTGGTGCCCATCTCCATCAGGTTCTTCAAGGACGCCCTGGTGGTGGAAGTGCGGCACAAGGAGCCCGTCTACCTATCCGACGCATTCCGGGTGGGGGGGCGGACGTGCCGGGAGGTGCGCACGGGGGAGAAGATCCTCTACGAGCTCATCGCCGAGGGGGAGTACGAGGAGCGCCTGCTTAGCGCAGACGCCAGGAGCAAGCGCACCCCAAACGGAGGGGCCACCCTGTACCGGTGGCGTTTTCCGGTGAGGAGCCATGGACCCGGTCATAACCAGCCTGATGTGGTTCGGGATAGCCTTCTTAGCGAGGGTGGGGTCGGGAGCCTGATTAAGGGGCCCCTCCAGGGAGCCTTGGCAGGGCTGGGGCTGGTCCTCGTGGCCTACGCCCTCATCAACCCGAACGGGGCCCAGCTCATGGCCAAGGAGGCCGCGCGCTGGGCAGCAGGGGAAGCCCTGGCCAGCCTGAGATACCCCAGGGACTGGGGCGACCTCCTTTTCACGCCGGGGTGGGAGAGCGTGCTGCGGGGCGTGGTAGGGGACTTGGTGGGCTCCATCCAAAACGACCCTAGGCCCTCGAGGCCAGACAAGCCCCTAGGCTGAAGGGGGCAAGCACCCCGGTGGAAGAAGGCCATCTTTCACCTCCTTCCCCCTCCCTACTCCAGGGCCACCACCACCTCGTCCTCCCGCCGGAGGACCTCTACCCTTCTCACCTTGCCCCCCGCCCTCAGGTAGGCCTCCGCCAGGGCGTCGGCCACCAGCTCCTCCACCGCCCGTTGCAGGTCCCTTGCCCCGAAGCGGACGTCCACCCGCCGAAGGATGAGGGGCACCACCCCTTCGTCCACCCGAACCTCCCGCACCCCGGCCCGCCGAGCCCACCCCTCCACGTAGTCCCGCACCACCTTGGCGGCGAGCCTCTCCAGGGCCTGGCCCGAGAAGGGCTTGAAGGCGGCGATCACGTCCAGGCGGTTCACCCACTCCGGCCTCAGCCCCTTCTGCACCAGGCGCTCCCGGAGGTTTTCCCCAAGGCTCCCCCCGTAGAAGGCCTCCTCCGCCATGAGGTTGGAGGTAAAGAGGAGGATAGCCTCCGGGGCGTAGGCCACCAAGCTCTTGGAGAGCTCCTGGAACCGCCCCTCGTCCAGGAGCTGGATGAGGGGGTCGTAGACCCTGGGGTGGGCCTTCTCCATCTCGTCAAAAAGGAAGACCCCTCGAGGGTGCGCCACCAGGTCCCGGTAGAGCTTGCCGGGCTCCTCGGAGCCTATGTAGCCCGGGGGGCTCCCCACCAGGGCGGCCATGGTGTGGTCCTGGCCGTACTGGTTCATGTCGTAGCGCACCAGAGGACGCCCCATGGCCTCGGCCAGGGCCTTGGCAAACTCCGTCTTCCCCGTGCCCGTGGGCCCCAGAAGAAGGGCGCTGAAGGGCTTGCCGGGCCGCCCCAAGCCCGCGGCCCTCCGCTTGAGGCCGCGGAAGACCGCCTCCAGGGCCTCGTCCTGGCCCAGCACTTGGCCCTTGACCCGGGCTTCCACCCGCTCCAGGGGCGGGTCCTTGGGCTCCTCCACCGCCCGGCTCACCTCCACCCGCCCTTCTCCCCTGCCCCTGCCTAGGGCCCGCCTCCCCCGGAAGAGCCTGGCCTCGAGGGCCTCCACCGCATCCGGCCAGTACCCCAGGGCGGGGAAGAGGAGGGCGAGGAGGTAGAGGTATCCCGGCCCCACGTAACCCGTCTTGGCGTATGCGAGGATGGCGAGGCCCAGGGCCGTCACGAGGACGACGAGGCTCAGCCCCCTGGCCACCCCCGCCGCGCCCGCAGGCCAGGAAGGATAGGTGTAGGGGTAGAGGAGGGCCCCCCCGAAGTAGAGGAGCACGAGCACCTTCAAGGGGTCCAAGCCCTCCTTGGCGAGGAGGTAGGCCACCCCAAGGGAGAGGAGGAGGTTGACCGCTGTGATGGTTGCCAACATACTTCTAGCCTAATGGGCAGGGCCCGCCAGGGCCCCGCCCTCCTCTCCCCTAGAAGGGGGACTCCGCTTTCCTTGCGCCCACCAGAACCTGCTTGGCGATGATGGAGGAGGTGTAGCGCGTCTCCTCGCCCTTCTCCCACTTCTCCTGGTCGCTAAAGCTGACGTTGTTTCCCATAGCAATCCCCCTGGGTTGACTTTCCTATATCGCCCGGGCGTTCCCATAGGCAACTCCTGCCGATCGGGATCTCGTCTTAGGTGCCAATCAACCTGAGCGCCCTTTTCCTAAAGGGCGGAGGGGCGGAACAACACCTGGTGGAACAACCTTCCCTGCCCTCGTCCCCAGGGCGAGGCCGACGGAGGAGCGGAGGCCTGCGACCAGCGCCGGGGGTAGGCTCGCAAGATAGCCCCTACCTTGGCTATGGGTCCGGGCGCTCCACCTCGTAGGTGAGGCTCACATAGGGGCGGTGGAGACGATGGCGGAAAGGATGCGGGCCCTTTTGGTCTAAAGAAGGCTCTTCAGCTTGTCCGTTGTCTCTTTGCTCCTCACCCTCCGATGGAGCTGGACGTGGCGGGGGAAGACCCGGATGGAGCCCGTGAGGCGAGCTCCGTTGTCGGAGATGAGCTTCTTCCGCTATAGCCTCCTCTAGGGATCCACCTGCGCTTGTTCAGAAGAGGAAGTCTGCCATAAAGCCGCTCATAGGCTGCCAACAAGCAGTATACCCCCCTCTGGGACACCCCGAGGAGCCTTGCCAGTGCACTCGTGTCAATGCCCGTCAAACCAGAAAGATACCACATTGACGCGCACCTGTCATATAAAAACGACTTTTCCCGTCCAAGACCCACTTTGAATGTAGCATTGACGCATCTTGACGCGCAAATTCTAGATTGACAAGTAGCGTCACAGGAGGAATACCCTCTAGGACAAGAAGAAACCTTTTTACTATGACGCGTCAGTGTGTAAATAGAAACCCGGAATGTTCATCTTTTCCCCCTTTGCCGTCTTCGCGTCAATGCCAGCCCCATTCTCCCCCTCCTTCTCCCCCCTTACCTCCCTGGGGTATTTGCCGCTTTGCCCCGCAAGATAGCCCCCTTGGGGCTAACCAAGACCCCCCTTCATGCACCAGGACCCCGCACTCACCCGCGAGGCTCGCCTCCACATGAGAACCTCCTAAGGCTGACCGGGAAGCTTCCCTCGAGGGCTCCCACCCCAGGTGGACCGCCCGTTCCGCCTCCCTAACCTGGGTAAGATGTTCCACCGGCTGTTCCACCCCTCGTTCCACCCCTTCGCCGGGTGTTCCACCGCTTTGGGCCCACACCCCAAATGAACCGCTGTTCCGTTCCCCCTTCCGGGTGTTCCGCCGGGCGTCCCACTCCTGTTCCGCTCCTCGTTTCGGTGTTCCGCTTCCCCTTCTGAGTGTTCCGCCCCCTGTTCCACCTGTTCCATCCCCGGTTCCGCCCCTTGCTCCACCCCTTGTTCCGGGTGTTCCGGGTCCCGTCCCACCCGTTCCGCTCTCCTGTTCCGCTCCTTCTGCCGAGGCTTCCACTCTTGTTCCGCTCCCCGTTCCGCCTGTTCCGCTGTCCCACCCGGCGTTCCACCTCCCGTTCCGTCCCCCGTTCCGCTCCCGTTCTCTTCCCCCATCCAAGTGTTCCGCCCCTTGTTCGGGGTCCCGTTTCGCCCTGCCTTCCGCCGAGGTGCTTGCTCCCCTCCCCCATTCTGCCCGCCACAGCCTCCCCCACCCTCCCACCCCGGAGCCCAGGAGTCTGCCGCAAGGTAGCCCCTCTGGGGCTGACCGAGGCCCTGGGGGCCGACCGCTTACTATTCCGCCCTTATGCCCTCCGTTCCGCTTCCCGTTTCGGGCGCTCCCCCCGGTGCTCCGCTCCGTCGTGGGAAGGGGTGAACGAGGTCATCCAAACGGCCCCCCCACCCCGGCCCGGCCACGGGGAGGGTTTGGGCGAGGTTTCCGAGGCGAGCACAAGCGGGGGCCTAGACCAGAAGGGCGGGGCAAGCCCCTGGTTTTCCTAGATACAAGCCCCTACCAAGGTCCCTGCTTTGTATCTAGGGCACCGCCCTTCTTCAACATCACCACACTTCTTCACTTTTGCCCTCTCCCCACCCCTTGCCTCCGATCCCCAACGGATGGGACAAGGCTGGGCAGGGGCATGGGGAAGGGGAAAACTCCATGGGGAGGGGGGAGGGGAAAGTCTTAGCTACGGGGCGGTGGACGGCGGAGGGGGGTGGGGGGTAAAATGAAAGCCGATGGGTGAAGTTGGGAAGCCCGCAGGCCTGGGCCTGGACCCCTGGGACGACCCCGAGGGGCGGAGGGCCCTGGTGAGGGAGGCCCTGGAGCGGGGGGACCGGGGGGTCTTGTTGGCGGGCCTGGAGGCCTTCGTGAAGAGGCGGGGGCGGAAGGGGGATTATGCGGACCGGGCCCTGGTGGAGGCCTTCCTCTTCTACCTCCAGCGGGAGGGGAGGCGGTGGCCCAGGCTGGAGCCGGGGGACCTGAAGGCCTTCCTCCGGGAGCTCCTCACCAAGGGCAACCCCCTTGCCCCCTCCCCCAGGCCCTACCAGGAGCGGAGCCTCATCCGGGTGGTGGCCGCCCTCCGCCTCTTCGCCCGCTTCCTGGACTGGGCCGGGGTGGGCTGGCCCCAGGCCCTGGAGTGGCCCGACCGCCCCGGGGAGCCCACCCGCACCGACCTCGCCCTCCCTGAGGAGGACTACGAGCGGCTCCTAGAGGCCATCCCCACCTTCCCCGTGGCCCACCACCGCCCCTTCCTCCAGGCCTTCATCCCCTTTATAGGGGAGACGGGGCTGGACTACCGGGAGGCCATGGACCTCTGGCGGCGGGACTACCGGGGGGAGAGCCTCCTCGTCCGGGGCCGGCGGGCCCGGGAGGTCCCCCTCTCCCCCGAGGCCCGGGAGGCCTTGGAGGAATGGCTCCCCTTGCGGGACTACCTGGCCAGCCTCCACCCCATCCCCTACCCCCACCTCTTCCTCCGCACCTCCGAGGGGCCGGAGCGGGGCAAGCCCTGGAGCCTGGGGGCCCTGGTCCCCCTGGTGCGCTCCCTCTTCAAGCACGCGGGGCTGGACCACGTGGAGAACAAGGCCCTCGCCCTCCGCTACCGGGCGGTGCGGAGGCTCCTCCAAAGGGGCTACCCCAAGGAGAAGGTGGCCTACTTCGTGGGCATCAAGCGGGTGGCCCAGGGGTGGGAGTAGGGGGAGGGGTCCTGAGGGATGGCCCGGGGTCGTGGGCCCACCGCCGGGGGGACTTGGTCTAGCTGCGCTGGGGTCCGGCCTTGCCGTGGCTCTGGACGAACAGAAGGAGAAGGGCCTTGAGGGATTTCCAGAGGAGGAGGCTTGGCAGTTGGGCCAGAATGGCCGAGAGCAGGGACCGGACCATCCGCGTGCCACCCGCCATCGGACGAGAACCAGGAGGCCTCCTTCAAGTGGTCCTCCGAGCATAACTGTTCTCAAGGTGCATAAGTGCAAGTTTTGAGCTGGTAGACTTCCCCTGTGCGCTTCTTCGTGCCCAGGGATAAGCTGGTCGCCTATCTCCTCAACCCCCAACATCCCGAGGGGGGTAGCAAGGCCCGCTTCTTTATGGCCTTGGGTTTTTCCCCGCAGGCTCCGGAGGCGTTGGAGGCTGCCTTGCTCCAGCACGCCGAGGAGGCTCAGGAGGTGAGCCGACAGCCCGGCTACCTGGGCCAGGGGCTCGTCCTGGTCCTTAGGGGTTCCCTCCGTGGGCCCAGGCAGGAGGTCTTACTCCAGAGCGTCTGGTACCTTAAGGGAGAGGTGGCCCGTTTGGTGACGGCGTACCCGTGGAGGGGGCGATGATCCGAGAGCACGACCTGGTGGTCCTCAAGCGGGACAAAAGGGAATGGGGCCTCGAGGCGGGGGATGTGGGGACCGTGGTCCTGGTCTACCCCAAGGGCGGCTACATGGTGGAGTTCGTGGACCATGAGGGGAACACCCTGGCCCTCCTGGACCTCGCCGAGGAGGAGGTGGAGCCCTTGAGGGGCCCCGCCCTCCTACGGGCCAAGACCGCCTGAGGGCCCTCCCTTTAGCCCTAGGAAACTCCTGGTCCCCGGCTGGAGCGCCGGGTTCGCCCTTTTGCGCCTGCGCGCTCGAGCCCCAGCGAACGCCCCAGCGCGCTCGGCGGATTCCTGCGGCGGCGCTCCCCGGCCTGGGCCGAATCCGCGCTCGCGGAGCCTGTGGCTCTGGAAGTCTGTAATACCTTTGTGTGCTACCTCATAGCTCCACCCCCCTTGTGAGGAACTCCTTGGGGTGTACCGGGAGCGGATGAAGATGGAGGAAGCCTTTCAGGACCTGAAGCGCCGGTTGGGGATGGTCCACCTGATGCGCAAGACGCAGGAGAGCGCCGATAAGACGCTGCGGCTTTTGGCGTTGGCCTATGCGTTGGGGAGGGTGATTGGGGAGGTCATGCGGGGGAGGTGGCAACGGGAAAAAGGGGGGGTCGGGTGGCGTAAGGGGCGGGACTATTCTGGCCTTTTCCTCCGCTTTGGGGCCCCTACCCCAAATGAACCTCTTGAAGGCGCCTGGCCGCTTTCCCCTGGCCCAATGGCGGGCGGCCTTGGGCGAAGCCTTGCAAACCTGGCGGTGCCGCTTGCTGCCGCCTCAGCTTGTCGGAACATGAGGGGGAAGCTCAGCAGCCACCAGCATTGACAAGCCTGTTAGGATCATTATAGCATGGTGAGGCCGGGTACGACCTGATCACTGCCCGAGCAAAGTCCCAGCGCCGTACCCGCCGGGCACCCCCCCACCCCGGAGCGCTGGCATGAAGCAGAGAACGGAGGGCGCACGATAGCACACAAGCCTCGGAAGAGGACGTGTTCCAGAAGGACGAATACGTCACCGACCGAGTTCGTAACAGCCACTGGTCCATGGAGACCGCTGCATGAGGAATGAGGCCGACACAAGAGCAACCCTTATTGATCCTAAGCTAAAAGATGCGGGCTGGAACGATGCGCAGGTCAGGCGGGAGTACTACTATCAGCGAGACCATCAGTACACGCAGGGCCGGGTAATCCTGGTTGGCGACCGCGTTCGGAGGGGCGACTCCCGCAAGGTGGATTACCTGCTTCGACTCTCCGATGCCTTTCCGATCGCCGTCGTGGAGGCCAAGGCTGAGTCGGAGCCCGCGGAGGCGGGACTCGAGCAGACCAAGCGTTACGCCAGGGATCTGGGCCTCGCCTTCGCCTATGCCACCAACGGACATCGAATCATCGAATTCGATTTCTTCACCAATTCAAGCCGGGAGATCGAGCGGTTCCCAAGCCCTAAGGAATTGTGGGACCGATGGCTGCAGAACGCGGGGCTAATGGATACACCCCGCGTCGCTGAGACCCCCGCCGTATACGGCACAGCGGAGAGGGAAAATCCACTGCTACATCCCTACTGTCCCGAGAGCAAATGTGGAAAGAAGCTCTTTTATTTCCAAGAGGTCGCCATCCGCGAAGTCGTCAAACGTCTCATGTTGGGGCGCAAGCGAGTCCTCCTCACCATGGCTACGGGCACAGGCAAGACCTTTGTGGCCTTCCAAGTCGTGTGGAAGCTCGTCAAGTCCGGCTGGCTGCAGCGTCGTCACCCAGAGCGCCCGGGTCGCATCCTCTTCCTAGCGGACCGTGTAGTGCTCCGCGACCAGGCCTACAACACCTTCGCCCCTTTCGCCGACGGCACTAGCGAGCCCCGCTTCAAGATCGAGGGCCACCCGCCGAACCTGACCCGGGATCTCTACTTTGGCATCTACCAAACCCTCTGGAGCCCTGACGAGAAAGGGCAACGCCTCTTTGAGAAGTTTCCGCAGAACTTCTTCGACCTCGTCATCGTCGACGAGTGCCACCGGTCGGGTTTTGGTACCTGGCGCGAGATCCTCGATCACTTCGGATCCGCGATCCACCTCGGCATGACCGCTACGCCCAGACAGGATGAGAATGTGGATACCTATGCCTACTTCTGTGCTGAAGAACCTGAGGTTCCCATTGACGCAGGTAATCCAAAGCGGGGCACTTGGAGGCCACCAGCGTACCAATACAGCTTGGGGCAGGGGATCGAGGACGGCTTCCTGGCCACCTATAAAGTGCATCGGGTGCGAACGACTGTGGATGTAAGTGGCTTGCATCTTCAGGAAGCCATAGAACAGGGAGCGGAAGTCTTTATCCCTGAAGAGGTGGAACCGCGCGAGGTCTACACAACACCCCAGTTCGAAAGAGAGATCACCCTTCCTGACCGGACCCGCGCCATGGTCAAGCACCTTGCTGGACTTCTGCGGCGATTTGGGAAGATGGAAAAGACCATGGTCTTCTGCGTAGACATGGAGCATGCGCGGTTGGTGGCCCGCCTCCTCCAGGATGAGTTCGGTCCGGAGACAGGCCTTTCCAACTACGCTGTGCCCATTGTCTCAGAGGAAGGTGAGGAAGGTCGCAGGGCCTTGGAGGCATTTGCGGATTCTAGCAAGCCAGCGCCGGTCGTCGCCACCACCGCCGAGCTGCTCTCCACCGGCGTAGATGTGCCCGCATGCCGGAACATCGTATTCATGAAGACCCTCTCTTCGCCGATCCTCTTCAAGCAGATCATTGGACGGGGCAGCCGGATAGACCCGGCTACGGATAAGTACTGGTTCCGTATCATTGACTACACGGGCGCCACCCGCCTCTTTGATGAATGGGATCGTCCTCCTCTGGCGCCACCAGAGCCGCCTCAGGGCCCACAGACTGCCGTCTTAGAAGGAGTAGTGTTTCATGCCGACACAAACGAGCCCATCGTCGGTGCACGAGTAAGCGTTCGAACCGGACCCAACAGCCAGCGAGGCCCAATCCTGACTGACGAGAAAGGCCATTTCCGTTTTGACCAACTTCCCGCTGGCAAACTCCAGCTCATAGTGAGCGCCACGGGCTTTGTGAGCCGCACTATCGGCGTGGAAACGGTGGCAGACCAGACGATTCTGGAAGCCATAGGCCTCAAGCCTGCGAGGGAAAAGGGCGGAAAGATTCGGGTGGAAGGGCTCGAGGTGAGCATTGCCGATGAGGCGATATTTCTGATCGAGTCTACGGGTGAGCAGCTCACGCTCGAGCAATACTACGACTACACCAAACGCTGCATCCTACAGGCTGCCGACAGCCGTACAGCCCTGCGGGAGATCTGGGTAGATAGCAGTCGCCGCCGGGCTTTCCTACAGGAGCTGCGCGATTCTGGCATCCATCCCGAGGTGCTTGCAGAAGTGCTTGGACAACCGGAGGCGGACGCTTTTGACCTGCTCAGCCACCTCGCTTTCGGCAGTCCCGTTCATACCCGCAGTGAGCGGGCTGCCGCGTTCCGAAACCGTGACCAAGCCTTCATTGCCGCTTACAAGGAAGATGCTCGCAAGGTCATCCTGGAGCTTCTCGACAAATACCGAATCGGCGGCATTGAGCAGCTGGAGCCGGAGATCTTCAGTGTCTCACCTTTCCGAGAGTGGGGCGGTGCCGCAAAAATTAGCGGGTGGTTCGGCGGTGAAGAGTCACTCGGTCAGTCTCTGAGGGAAATGCGAAGACGACTCTACGCTGAGTGAGGTAATACCATGAACGGACCGCAAACCCGAGAATCCCTTGCCAACGAAATCTGGCGAGCCTGCGATATCCTCCGCCGCGACAACAACTGCGGTGGCATCATGGAGTACATCGAGCACTTGGCTTGGCTCCTATTCCTCCGCTTCCTGGATGCCCAAGAGGACGAATGGGAAATGCAGGCGAAACTCGCCAGACGCGAGTATACCCCCATCCTGGATCGTGAGTTCCGGTGGAAAGCTTGGGCTACTCAGGATTGGCCCGCTGACCGCTTGCTGAAGTTCGTCCATGACCGCCTCATCCCCTACTTGCGAAGCCTTAGCGGTGACCCGCTGCGCGAGACTATCCGCAGCGTCTTTGCGGACCGAAATGTCATCGTGTGTGCCTCCGGCTACAACCTAAAGGAAGTGCTGCAGATTCTGAATGGAATCGACTTCCATAGCCAGGATGATATTTTCACCGTTTCTCAGGTGTACGAAGAGCTTCTTCGCCGGCTGGGTAGTGAGAATCGCATGGCGGGCGAGTTCTACACGCCACGGCCGGTGGTGCGCTTCGTAGTGGAGCTGGTCAACCCCAAGATCGGTGAAACCGTCTACGATCCCGCCTGCGGCTCCTGTGGCTTCCTCGTCGAAGCGTACCTACACATGAAGCGCAAAGAACGCACCATCGAAGACCACCGGACGCTTCAGGAGCGCACCTTCTTCGGACAAGAGAAAAAGCCTATCCCGTCCCTTTTAGGCCTAATGAACATGGTTCTCCACGGTATCACCGCCCCGCAGATCCGTCGCCGAAACACCCTGGAGGAAAACATTCGCCAGGTCTCAGAGGGCTTCGACGTGGTACTCACCAATCCCCCCTTCGGCGGCAAAGAAGGTCACCACATCCAGGCCAACTTTCCGGTGCCGTCCTCAGCCACCGAGCTCCTCTTCCTCCAGCACATCATGAAAAAGCTCAAGCTCAAGGAAGGCGCCCGCTGCGGAATGGTCGTGCCCGAAGGAACCCTCTTCCGCGGGGGAGCATTTGCCGAAGTCAAGCGGGACCTCTTAGAGCAATTCAATCTCCATACCATCGTTAGCCTTCCCCCTGGTACCTTCGCACCCTACTCCGATGTCAAGACCGCACTTCTCTTCTTTGAGCGGCCCGGCCCCACAAAGGAGATCTGGTATTACGAACTGCCTCTGCCCGAGGGTTTGAAAAAGTTCAGCAAGGGAAGCCCCATTCAAGACGAACACTTTGAGGAGGCGCGCCGGCTTTGGAAAGCATGGGACGCTTACCGCAAACGTCAGGGTCGTCAGGGTCCGTGCGAGGCCTGCCTCTCCGAGCGCTCCTGGATCGTTCCCGTGGAGGAGATCAAGCAGCGGGGCTACGACCTCACCGCCCGCAATCCGAACCGCAGGGAAGCCAACACCTTCCCGCTGCCGATGGAGATTGTTGCTCAGCTGATGGAGAAGGAGCGGGGGATACTGAGCATCGTAGAGGAACTATACGAGTTACTGGGGAACAACACCACAGGGAGGGATAGCGATGCGCTTTAATCCCGAAAGACACCATCGCCGGTCCATTCGGCTTAAGGGTTACGATTATAGCCAGCCCGGCGCCTACTTTGTGATCATTTGCACGCAGGACCGAGCATGCCAATTTGGTGATGTGGTGGATGGGGAAATGCGATTAAATGATGCTGGGCGCCTGGTGGTAGCCGAATGGGAAAGAATACCGGAACGGTTTCCTCACATAGCATTGGACGCATTCATTGGTTATGCCCAACTACATCCACGGCATCCTTGTCATAACCCAACACGTAGGGGCAGGCCTCGTGCCTGCCCCTGCTGGGGCAACCACAAGGGTTGCCCCTACGGTGGGACATGTGGTCGGCGCGTTCAAATCCCGCGTCACGGTGGAATACATTCGAAGGGTCAAAACATCCGGATGGCCACCCTACCGAGGGCGATTGTGGCAACGCAATTATTACGAACACATTATCCGGGATGAAGAATCTTTGAGCCGCATCCGCGAATACATCTCCACGAACCCCCTGCGCTGGCACCTGGATAGAGAAAACCCGTTCCGGGTAGGAGAGGATGACCTGTGGAACAATCTCTTCATCAAGGAGGTTGCCGATGACGGAGGGACCATACAAGCTTCCCGAAGGCTGGCGCTGGGTGAGATTGGGGGAGGTGGCGAAGATATTCAGCGGTTCGCCAGCGCCGCAAGGGAGGGAATATTTTGAACAAGGCAAATTTCCCTTCGTTCGTGTCCAAGACTTAGGACGGCACGGGATAACGACAGATCTTAAGGAAACTGCGGATAGAGTTAACGAAAGAGCGGTAGAAGAATTGCCACTTGTTAAAGCCCCAAAGGGGGCCATTCTCTTTCCAAAAAGCGGTGCCGCCATCTTAACCAATTCTCGTGCAGTTTTGGGAGTAGATGCCTACATCGTTTCTCATTTGGCTGCCGTATCCCCCGATCCCGGTGTCGATTCACTTTGGATCTTTTACTGGCTACGCACAATTGATATGTCCGAATATGTTGACAATCCTGCATATCCATCCCTTCGCCTAAGCAAAATCAAGCAAATCGCTCTCCCCCTCCCACCCCTTGAAGAGCAGCGCCGCATCGTGGCGCGGATTGAGGAGCTGATGGGCCGGGTGCGGGAGGCACGCCGCCTGCGACAAGAAGCCCAAAGGGATGCCGAGCGCCTCTGGCAGTCCGTCCTCGCCCACACTTTCCCCCGCCCCGGCTCAGCACTTCCCGAAGGCTGGCGCTGGGTGAGATTGGGGGAGGTGGCGAAGATATTCAGCGGTTCGCCAGCGCCGCAAGGGAGGGAATATTTTGAACAAGGCAAATTTCCCTTCGTTCGTGTCCAAGACTTAGGACGGCACGGGATAACGACAGATCTTAAGGAAACTGCGGATAGAGTTAACGAAAGAGCGGTAGAAGAATTGCCACTTGTTAAAGCCCCAAAGGGGGCCATTCTCTTTCCAAAAAGCGGTGCCGCCATCTTAACCAATTCTCGTGCAGTTTTGGGAGTAGATGCCTACATCGTTTCTCATTTGGCTGCCGTATCCCCCGATCCCGGTGTCGATTCACTTTGGATCTTTTACTGGCTACGCACAATTGATATGTCCGAATATGTTGACAATCCTGCATATCCATCCCTTCGCCTAAGCAAAATCAAGCAAATCGCTCTCCCCCTCCCACCCCTTGAAGAGCAGCGCCGCATCGTGGCGCGGATTGAGGCAGTGTGGGGAAAACTCCACGCCCTAAAAGAAGCCCAGGCTGAGACTGATCAGGAGCTTGGCTGTCTGGAGCAGGCGATTTTGGACAAGGCCTTTCGAGGGGAATTGTAATACCTTCACCCAAGTTGCCACCTACCCAGGGAACTGAAAAAATAGTGGCCGCTATGCTGTCACAAACCATAGCGGCCTTTTGCATTATAGACGATGCCCTTGAGGCCCTGGGTTACAAGGACGACCCCCAAGCCAAAACCCCCGCGTCCGCCATCCTCACCCTGGCCGTTCTTGCTGCCATGGAACTGGGCGGTAAGCACAACAAGGCCCTGGCCCTTGCCAAAGACCTCCGCCTCTTCTCCCACGTCCCCTCCCCAAGCCGCTTCAACCGCAGGCTCCACGCCCTCTATCCCCTCCTCTTGCCCCTCCTTCACCTCCTGGCCCAGGTCTGGAAGAACCTCCACCAGGCCCAGGCCTATGCCTTGGATACCTTCCCCCTCCCCGCCTGCGAGAACATCCGCGCCCCCCGCTCCCGGCTCTTCCCAGAAAGGGTCTACCGCGGCTTCGTCCCCAGCAAGCGGGTCTACTTCCACGGTCTTAAGCTCCACCTCTTGGTGGACGACAGGAAGTTCATCCACGAGGTGAACCTGACTCCTGGCAGCCTTCACGACCTGACTTCCTCCCTGCTCCTTCCCCTGGACCTCTCCGAGGGGGCGGAGCTCTACTTGGACCGGGGGTACGAGAGTCACCTATACGAGGACTTGCTTCGTGAGGCGCAGGGGGTCGTTCCCATGGTCATCCGCAGGGGGAAGGGCCGGCGGTATGTGCCTTGGCTGCAGTACCTGGCCATCGTGGGGCGGAGGGTGGTGGAAACGGTGGGGGGTATGCTCCACGCCATGTTTCCCCGGCGCATCCACGCGGTAACCCGGGAGGGCTTTGTCATCAAGGTCCGCTTTGGGGCCCCTACCCCAAATGAACCTCTCCTTTGTTCTGGCTCACAATCTGAAGCTCCTTACTCAGGAAATGGCTTAGGTGGCAACTTGGGTTACCTTCGTGTGCTACTTGACCCCGACCCCTGGGATGTGAAAAAAGAGGGGGTGCCAAGGTCGTGTCAAGAGTTTTGTGTAAGGGTCTGTGTACGGGGGGCATACCGCTCCTGAAGCATCTTCTCCAGCGTCTCCCTCGCCTCAAGGTAGCTCCGCTGACCCGAGAACCCCTTGAGCCGCAAGATGTTCGCTTCGCGAAGCAGCCGCTCCGCCCACCTCCCCTCTTGCCTTTCCGACTCCAAGTAAAGAAGCTTGTACACCGCCGCCTCGTTGGGAAACTTGTGGGCAAGATAGGCCTTCGGCCTGACCCCGCACCTTCGTTCCCCGCCGCACCTCCCGGATAAACCGCTCCATCAGATTGGTGCTCCGCAAGTACGGCCATCCCCAGGCCGCCCTCACCTCTTCAAGGGCCCGCAGGGCCTCTCCCCGACCCTCCGCCCCGTACGCCCGCCTCAGGTCCTCGGCCAACAGGGCCCGGTCCCGCGCCCGCACCTGGGACAGGCTCCATCGCAACCCGTGCACCACGCACCGCTGCCACTCCGCCTGTGGGTAGACCCTCTGGATGGCCTCGGGAAGCCCGGGTAGCCCGTCGGTGACGAAGAGCAGGACTCGCCGCGAGCCCCGCTGCCAGAGCTCCCCCAAGACCCCCTCCCACCCTAAGGCGCTCTCCGCCGGCAACAGCCAGAACCCCAGGACCCGCCTCTCCCCACCAGGGGCGATCCCCAAAGCCACGTACACGGTTTCCCGTACGATCCCCTCTCCGTCCCTAAGGACCTTGAGGGAAAGCCCGTCCAGGTAGACGAAGGCCATCTCCTCGGGCAAAAGCCGCCTGCGGAAAGCTTCCACCGCTCCCAAGACCTCGTCGGTCAAGGCGCTCAAGGTCCCGTGGGAGTAGCGGTGGCCCAAGAGCAGGCGCATCCCCTCGGCTGCTTTACGCTGGCCCACCCTGGCGGCGTACAGGGCCACGGCCACTGGAACGTAGCCTTCGGCTGACCTCCCACATCCACGGGGCGGCGGGCGTAGGGCTTCAGAAAAGCCGGGTAATACGGACCTTCCCGGTCCCTAGGGACCTTCAGGTCCACCTGGCCGAAGGCGGTCTCCAGCTTGCGGGGGTCGTAGCCGTTCCTGCGCCCCCCGTGGGCCTGGAGGAACGCCGTCCGGTCCAACTCCAGGACTGTTTGTAGGACTTCGGCTACCGTTTCCCGCACCGCTTCCCTCAGCAAGCTCCGCAAGGTATCCCGGTCCATGGGGCACCTCCTCCTTCCAAGGTGTGCCCCCCTATTAAACACGGACCCTTACACAGAATTCCTTACACGACCGGGATCCCGGGGCCTTCCCCGCAAACCTATGCACCGGGCTCCCAGTTTTCCGCCTTCTGGACGGCTTTTCTTGCGCGAAGGGAACCTTCGCGAAGACCGAACCCCGGTGGTCACCAGAGTCCCTAGGCCCTCCCCAGGAGGTGACGCTAGGGGAGGCCTCCCCGTGTTATGCTCGTGTTGTATGCGCCTAACCGTCCACCTCCCAGACGACCTGGCCCGCCTCCTCAAGCAGGCCGCCCTGAACGAGGGGAAGTCCATGAGCGCCCTCACCGCCGAGGCCCTGGCCCTCTACCTCCAGGAGAGGCGCAGGCGGGCCCTGGGCCTGAAGGTGCTGGAGCGGGCGGGAAAGGCCCGGGTGGACCCGGGGGCCCTCGAGGCCCTGGAGGAGGGCCGGCGTGAGCTTGACCGCCCTTGACACGGGCTTCTTCGTGCGCCTTCTCCAAGGGGAAGGGAGGGCCGTGGACCGGTGGCGGGCCCTGGTGGAGGGGGAAGGGGAGGGGGTGGTGTCGGGCCTCTCCCTGGTGGAGCTCCTCCGCCTCTCCCTGAGGGGCGCCATTGGGCGGGTGGTTCATTTGGGGGAAGGGGGCCCCAAAGAGGACGCCGGGCTTCTCCTTGACGCCATCCCTGCCGTGTGCCGGGTGGTATGGCCAGACTGGGCCATCGGGGAGAGGGCGGCCCGCCTCTCCCACGGCCTGGCCCTGCCCCTGGTGGACGCCCTCGTGCTGGCCACCGCCCTGGAGGCGGGGTCGGAGGAGCTTTGGACCACGGACGTCCACCTGACGGCCTACGAGGGGCGGATGCGGGTGGTCCGGCTCTAGCCCTACACCACCTCCCACCTCCGCTTGGGGTCCAGGAACAGGGTGTTCCCTCGCCACACCACCGCCTCCCGGTCCGCCAGGAGGTCCAGCCGAGGGCCCCGATGCAGGCCTTCTCTGGAGATCACGGCGGGCCAAGGGGACCAACGAGGGTCTTGGCGAGAGGGAGGCGGCGCTCTCCTTGGAAGAGGGGTAAGGAAGGCCATAGCGGTGATACCACCCCATGCTGGCTTGCGCCAGCATGGGGGCCCCGGCAGAAGGTTCCCAGCAGGCTTTTCTGAGCTGGCAGAGCGAAGGATACAGCAAGAAAGGGTACGACACTTCCTCGTATAGGGGCATCTTGGTGATATAGGACACCTTACGTTCCAGGCCCAATACCTTACCCACCTAGGGGCCAAGGGTCGGATCGTCCTGCCCGCGGAGGTCCGCAAGGTCCTCGGCCTGAAAGAGGGGGACCGGCTCCTCCTCCGGGTGCGGGAAGACGGTGCCATTGAGCTCCTTAGCGCCCGCGAAGTGGCCCGCCGGGCCAAGGGCATGTTCGCCCACGTGGCCCCGGGCCAGAGCCTGGCGGACGAGCTCCTTACCGAACGCCGTGAGGAGGCTGGACAGGAGGGGGAATGAAGGCGGTCGGCCCTCCTTAACGAGCCGGGAGCCGAACGGGTGGCCGAAGCTTTGCGAGGAAGGAGCCTACCTAAGCACGGTTAACCTGGCCGAGGTCCTCTCCAAGCTGGCTGACTGGAGGGAAGATCCTGCCGAAGCCCAGGCCCGAATGGGGCGGGCGGGGCTCTTGAATGCCGCGGTGGAGGTTCTTCCCTTTACCGAAGAGGACGCTCTGGAGGTGGCCAGACTCAGGGCCTTAACCCGGGCCCACGGCCTTGCCCTTGGTGACCGGGCCTGCCTGGCCCTTGCCCGGCGCTTAGGGCTTCCTGCCCTCGCTGCAGATCGGACCTGGGCCGAGCTTGGCTTGGACATCCCGGTGGTGGTCATCCGCCCCTGAGGGCGGGAGAAGGCGGGCCGGGCCGCCTCGTGGCCTAGGTCAGCTCCCCTTGCTGGGTCCACGACCTCCGGTTTTCGGCTAGGAATGGGGTGCACCCAGAGATAACCTTGCTTTTTGTGCATGACCATGCCAAAATCACAAGGGTGATACCCCGGCGCATCCAACCCGTCCTGGAAGCCCGCTTGGATCAGGTCCCCGTGGTGGTGCTCACCGGTCCCCGGCAGGCGGGAAAGACCACCCTGGCCCTGGAGGTGGCCCAGAGGAGGGAGGCCCTCTACCTAGACCTGGAGTCGGAACGGGACCGGGCCAAGCTGGCCGCGGCCGAGCTCTACCTGGAGGCCTACCTAGACCGCCTCGTGGTCCTGGACGAGGTCCACCGCATGCCCGAGCTTTTCCCCCTGCTCCGAAGCCTGGTGGACCGGGCGCGAAGGGGAGGGCGTAGGGCCGGCCTCTACCTTCTCCTCGGTTCCCTTGCCCCGGAGGTGAGCCGCCAGGCGGGGGAGAGTCTGGCGGGGCGGGCGACCTACCTGGAGCTCGCACCCTTGGACCTCCTGGAGGTGGGCAAGGAGGCGGAGAAACGGCTTTGGCTCCGGGGAGGCTTCCCCGAGAGCTTTCTCGCCCCGGGAGACGGGGCGAGCTACCGCTGGCGCCTGGACTTCCTCCGGTCCTACGTGGAGCGGGAGATCCCCCTTCTGGGGGGGCGTCTTCCCGGTGAGGTCCTCCGCCGGTTCCTCACCATGCTGGCCCACCTTCAAGGGGAGCTCCTAAACACCTCCGGGCTGGCGAGGAACCTTGGGTTGGACGGCAGGACCGTGAACCGTTACCTGGACTTCCTGGTGGACCTCTACCTCCTGAGGCGTCTTCCCCCCCTGGAGGCCAACGTGGGCAAACGCCTGGTGAAGAGCCCCAAGCTCTACCTGAGGGACAGCGGCCTGGTCCACGCCCTCCTGGGGATTCAGGACCTCGAGGGCCTCCTTTCCCACCCCGTGGTGGGGAGGAGCTACGAGGGGTTCGTGCTGGAAAACCTCCTCCGGGTCCTCCCCGAGGGGGCCCAGGCCTTCTTCTACCGTACCCGGGCGGGGGCGGAGGTGGACCTGGTCCTCCTCTTCCCCAGCGGAGGGGTCTGGGCCGTGGAGGTCAAGCGAAGCCTGGACCCCAGGCCCTCCCGGGGCTTCCACGAGGCCCTGAAGGACCTCAGGCCCCAGATGGCCTTCGTGGTTTACCCGGGAGCGGAGGCCTTCCCCCTCGGAGAAGGGGTTCTGGCCGCACCCCTTTGTGAGGTGATGGGGCGACTCTGGGCGGGCTGAGCCCCGAAGACCCCCAGGGCGGAGCCCAGGAGGCCTGTGGCGAGGCCCAGGTTGAAGGCGGCCTGCGCTTCCACGAGGCCTATCCTAGCGGAGAAAGGAGCCCGCAGGCTCCTTTCTTTTACCCCCCTCTTTTCCTCCAGGGGCCGGGGGAAGCCCCTGGGGGTTTGTGTCCCTATTCTACCTCAAGGGAGGACGGAGACCCCCTAAGCTAGGGGCATGTGGCAAGCGATCCTGGAGGAGATGGACGAACCCCTCGAGGTGGTCATGGAGGTCTTGGGGATCCCCCTTCGGGACAAGGACCTGGGGGAGCGGGCGGCGAGGGCCCTCGAGGCCCGGCTGGCCGAGCCAAACCTCCCCCTAGAGGACCTAATAGGGGACCTCCCGGGGGAGGTCAGGGGGAGGGTGGAGGCCCTGGCGGAGCTCCTCCTCTACCTGGGAGCAGAAGGGGCCTTCAGGAGGTGGATGGATGCCTACTACCGCGCCAAGCGCTGGGCCATGGGGGTTGAAGAAGAGCCTTAAGGAGCGGGAAACCCCGGCCTGGGCGGGGTTCAAGGGAAGGGAGGAAGGAGTGCTATAAAAGGAGCCTTCGTTTCCTACCTGGGAAAGGAGAGGTCTTCGCCCCCTTCGGAGGGCTGACTGAGAGGGTTCATAAGAAATCCCCCTGATCCATTCCCTCAGCTCTCCCAGCTACCAGTGGGACAGGGTATAGCTCCGAATCAGGTCCGGCTGGGTCTGCAGATAGGCACAGCGGGCCTCTACCCTCTCCCAAGAAGCCCAGGCGCCTCATCCAGCTCCAGGCCCGCCTCGGGTCCACGAGACGGCCCAGCCTCTGGGAGCCACCCCGCGGCGTTGCGGAGGGTCCATATCCCGTTACGGGGATGGGGTTCCAGAAGAGCCTCGCGGGAAGTTATCCGAAGGAGGTGATGGGCCACCTACTCCGCGGTCTCCATCTGAACCCGAAGGAAGGGGCCTTACAAAGTCCGAGCGTGAGCAGTCAGGTGCGTGCGGGCGTAGACCCGCCCTCTCCTGGGGGGCGGGTTCCCCTTAAGACCGCCACCACCCGGAGCCAGATCCGCCCCCCCGCATCCCGGCCCGTGAGCAAGTAGACCCGCTCCGCCTCCAGGTGGCGGGCAAGGACCGCCTTCAGGTCCTCCGCCAAACCCCCCAGGGTCTCTGTAGGCCAGGAGTCCCCCAAGCCCTCCAGGTAAACCTCCACCTCCCCCAGCACCCCTCAGCCTCCCCGGAGGTTCTCCAGCCGCCAGATGCCCTTGGCCCTCCCCCCTTCCAGATCCACCACCACCGCGCCCACCTCCAAAGGCCCCTGGGCCCAGGCGAGCCTCCCCCCTCTAGGCGGCAATCTCCGCCTCAGGGCAGCCACCAGAAAACCGGGCTCGTACCCCTGCATCCCCCCAGAGGGCCCCACCATGCCCACGTCGGACACGTAGGCCGTGCCCCGGGGAAGGATGCGGAGGTCCTGGGTGGGCACGTGGGTGTGGGTGCCTAGGACCGCGGCCACCCGGCCATCCAGGGCGAAGGCCAGGCCCAGCTTCTCAAAAACGCTCTCCGAGTGGAAGTCCACCAGGATGGGTATCCCCGCCTCCAGGCAGGGAACGAGGCCCTCCAGGGCCCAGAGGGGATCGTCCGCCGGGGGCCAGGCGCTCCGCCCCGCCAGGTTCACCACCACCAGGGCCTGGCCCTCCCTCTCCAGGACCAGGTAGCCCCGCCCGGGGGCGTGAGGCCCCAGGTTTAGGGGGCGCAGGACCCGGGGGTGGTCCAGGAGCTCCTCCGCCCAAGGGGGGTCAAAGGAGTGGTTCCCCCCGGTGATGGCGTCCACCCCGCAGGCGAGGAGGCGGTCCACGGTCTCCGGGTGCATCCCCGCCTTGCCCAAGGCGGGGTCGGTGAGGTCGGCGTTCTCCCCGTTGACCACCACAAAGTCCGCCCCCAGCTCCCGCCGGAGCCGGGGCAGGTTTCCCTCCAGGTAACGGATGGCCGCCTCCCCCACCAGGTCGCCAAAGAAGACGATCCTCATGCGCGCACCCCTCCCTCCATGAAGGTTTCCAGGACCGTACGGCGAAAAAGGAGGAAGAGGAGAAAGGCAGGAAGCGTGGCCAAGACGGAGGCCGCCATCAGGGGCCCCCAGGCGCTTCCCCCTTCCCCGCCGGCGAAGCGCTGCACCGCCACGGTGAGCACGTACATCTCGGGGCGGTTGGCCACCAGCCCCGGCCAGACGAACTGGTTCCAGGCGCCGATGAGGGCGATGAGGAAGAGGGCCACCAGGGTGGGTAGGCTGGCGGGAGCCAGGACCCGGAAGAGGAGGGCGAGGCCGTCGGCCCCATCCACCAGGGCGGCCTCGAGGACCTCCCGGGGAAAGTGGCGGAAGTGCTGCCTCAGGAGGAAGACCCCATACCCCGCGGTGAGCATGGGCAGGATGAGGCCGGGAAAGGTGTTCAGGAGGCCCAGCTGGGCCACCAGGAGGTAGCTGGGCAGGTAGGTGACCACGAAGGGGACCATGAGGCTCACCAGGAAGAGGGCGAAGAGGGCCTCCTGGAGGGGGAAGCGGTAGCGCACGAAGGCGTAGGCGGCGAGGAGGCTCAAGAGGAGGTGGCCCAGGCTCACCCCCAGGGCGAAGACCAGGGTGTTCCAGACATAGAGGCCGAAGGGGAGCTTCCCTAGGACGTACCGATAGTGCTCCAGGGTAAACCCGGCGAAGGGCCAGGGGGAGGCGAAGATACGCTCGGGGGGCGCCAGGCTTAGGCCCACCTGGTACAGGAAGGGGGCCAGGTTGAGGAGGGCCGCCACCCCCAGGAAGGCCCAAAGCCAGGCGCTACGCCGCTTCATACCCATCCCTCCGGGAGAGGAGCCTGTACTGCCACACCACGAACACCGCAAACATCCCCACCAGGAGGACGGCTTGGGCGGCGGCTACCCCCGCCCGGAAGAAGCGGAAGCCCTCCTGGTAGGCGCCGTACATCAGGTTGGACGTGGTCCCGAAAGGCCCTCCCTGGGTCATGACCTCAACGGGGATGAAGGCGTAGTCCAGGGCGCTGGTCACGGCGGAAAGGAAGAGGAAGGTTAGGGTAGGGGCAAGGAGGGGGAGGAGGACGTACCGGCCCAGGGGCCACCCCTCGGCCCCGTCCACCCGGGCCGCCTCCACCACCCCGCGGGGCAGGGCCCGGATCCCCGCCAGGGCCACCAGGTAGTGGAAGCCCAGGTACTTCCAGTTGGCCACCAGGGCTACGGCGGGAAGGGCCCATGCGGGGTCGCCCAGGAAGTTGGGAACCCCCCCACCCAGGCCCCGGAGGAGTTGGGCCAGGGGTCCCACGGCAGGGAGGTAAAGGTAGAGCCACACCAGGCTGGCCACGGAGGCTGCGGCCACGGTGGGCAGGAAGAAAAGGGTCTGGAAGAGGTCCTGCCACCTCGGGGGAAGGGCCAGGGTAGCCAGGGCCAGGAGGAGGGGCAGGGCAAAATTCCCCACCAGGGCCAAGGCCACATAGAGAAGGGTCTGTCCGAGGAGGCGGTGGAAGCCGGGATCGGCCAGGAGGCCCGAGTAGTTGGCCAGGCCCACGAACCGCCTCTCCGGGCTCACCAGGTTCCACTCGTGGAGGCTGAGCCAGGCGTTGTAGAGGAGGGGCCAGTAGACGAAGAGGAGCAGAAAGGAGAGTGCGGGCACCAGGTAGGGGTAGGGGCCCGCCTCCAGGCCGGACCGCCTACCCCTTACCCAAAACCCTCCCCTCACGGGCTGCACCGCTCGCCCCCGATGAGCCGGTTGATCTCCTGGCTGGCCTCCCTCAAGGCGGCCTCGGGGCTGGCCTGGCCGGCCAGGGCCTTCTGCACGGCCCGGAAGAGGGCCTGGCTGGCGGCGAGGCCGTTCTTCCCAGGGAAGCCGGTCCAGGGAGCGGTGAAGGGGAGCTGGTCCAGGGCCACCTTCTGGATGGGGTTCTGCTGGATGAAGTCCTTAAGGTAACGGGGATCCTGGGCCAGCTCGGGAAGGAGGGGAACGTAGCCCGTACCCTTGGTCCAGAGGGTGAAGCCCTCGGGGGAGGTCAGGTACTGGATGAACTTCCAAGCCGCCTCCTGCCGCCTAGGATCTTTGCTAAAGACCATCAGAACGTTCCCGCCCCCGGGAAGGCCAGGCTTCTTGCCCCCAAAGGTGGGAAAGCGGGCTCCCCTCAGCTCGAAACGCCCCCTGGTCTGGGCCTCGAGGCCGGCCCTCCGGGCGATGGTGGTCATGAAGGCGGCGGTCTCCCCGGCGAGGAAGGTCTGCTCCCCCTGCTGCAGGAGGGCGCCCAGGGCCAGGCCCCGCCGCACCATGTCCGCCCACATGGCCAGGGCCTCCACCGCCTCGGGGCTGTCCAGGGGCGCCCGGTAGTACCCGCCCTCACAGGCTAGGAGGCGCCCACCGTTGGAACGGATCAGGGCCTCAATGGCCCAGTTGTCGTCCAGAAGGATGAGGTAGAAGCCGTACTTGCCGGTCCTGGCCTTGATGGTCTCCGCCGCCCGGCGCCACCCCTCCCAGGTGGCCGGGGGGCGGTCCGGGTCCAGGCCCGCCCGGCGGAAGAGATCGGCGTTGTAATAGGTGAGGATGTTGGAGAGGGAGTAGGGGACACCCACCATCCGCCCACCCACCATGCCCAGCTCCCGGATGTTGGGGGGGTAGCGCCGGAGCCAGCGGCCTCCCGAGTAGCGGCGGTCCAGCTCCTCGGCGGGGACGAAGGGAAAGTTCTCCACCACGTACTGGGTATAGAGGTACCCTATCTGGGCCACGTCGGGCGGGTTTCCGGCCGCCAGGGCCGCCTGGAGGTTTTGGAGGAGCCCCGTGTAGGCGTTGGCGTGGAAGCGCTCCTCCACCTTGATGCCGGGGTTCTGGCTCTCAAACCGGCGGATGAGCTCCCGGAGGGCGGGAAGGCCAAAGGTCTCGGTGTTGATGTGCCAGTACTGGAGGGTGATGGGCTGGGCTAGGCTTAGGGCCAGGAAGGGAACTAGGAAGGAGAGCGTGCGCATGGGCACCTCCTGGCTCCCCAGTTTGAAGCCCCCGTGTCAGAGGGGTGTCAGCGGAGGAGGGTGAGAAGCCCCGGTATTTTGACACTCCCCTGACACCCCCGCCTTAAACTTAGAAGGCGATGAGAGGCATGCGATCCCTCGCTGGGTTGGTGTTGGCCCTCGGCCTTGGCCTGGCCCAAGGGAGCCTTACCCTCTACACCTCCGAGATCCTGGGGGATGTGAACGCTCTGGTGGAAGCCTTCCGCAGGGAGAACCCCGGGGTGGAGGTTAAGGTCTTCCGCTCCGGCACGGGGGAGGTGGTGGCCAAACTCCGGGCGGAGTTGGAGGCAGGCAACCCCCAGCCCGACCTCATCTGGTTCGCCAACCCTGACTACTTTCGGGAACTCTCAGGCAAGGGCCTCCTCCGCCGCATACCCCCTACGGTTCCCGGCTACCCCGTGCAGTACGCCTACGAGGGGGGACGTTATTACGAGGTCCGCCTTCTCTACAACGTCATCGC
The DNA here is from genome assembly GCF_003426945.1 of Thermus sediminis. Lineage (NCBI taxonomy): Bacteria > Thermotogati > Deinococcota > Deinococci > Thermales > Thermaceae > Thermus > Thermus sediminis. Next base: position 27,075 of record NZ_QURO01000003.1, on the reverse strand, counting down.
CGTGAACACCCAAAGGCTTAAGGAGGAGAGGCCCAGGCTGTGGCGGGACCTGGCCCGCCCGGCCTACCGGGGCCTCCTGGCCATGCCCGACCCCAACTTCTCCGGGGCCGCCCTCATCACCCTGGGCACCCTGTCCGGGCGCCTGGGCTTCGGCTACTTTGAGGCCCTGAAGGCCAACGGCCTGGCCGTGGAGCAGTCCAACCCCGTGCTCCAGCAGAAGCTGGCCCGGGGCGAATACGCCTTGGCCATCACCACCGATTTCGGGGTGCGGCAGGAGGCGGCCAAGGGGGCCCCCCTGGCCACCCTTTACCCCCAGGACGGGGCCATCCTGGTCCCCACACCCATTGGGGTCACCTCCTGGAGCCGGAACCCTGCCCTGGCGGAGCGCTTCCTCCGGTTCCTCCTCTCCCCCACTGCCCAGGCCATCCTGGCCGAACGGGGGTACTACCCGGTGATGCCCGGGGCCCCTAGGCCCAAGGGGGCCCCCGAGCAGGTGGCAGCCCTCCCGGGCACACCGGCGGATGAGGGAACCCTGCGCCGCTTCAACGAGCTCTTCGGCCTCCGCCGATGAGACCGCCTAGGCCCCTGGGGCTTTTGGTCCTGCTGGCGCTGGCTGGGGTCCTGGCCCTACCCCTTTGGGCCCTAGGGGTCCGGGCTATCCCCCACCTGGCGGAAGCGGGAGAGGCGTGGGATGTGGCCCTAAATAGCCTCTTCCTCTCGGCCCTGGGGGCCCTCCTGGCCTTGGGGCTGGGCCTCGCCCTGGGCTGGATGGCCCTCCTCGGGGGCGTGGGCAGGCTCCTCGAAGGCCTCCTCCTCCTGGGCTACTTCATTCCCCCCTTCGTCACGGGCATGGGTGTGCTCTTCTCCCTGGAGCTCCTTGGCCTCAGGCTCCCCGGGGCCCCGGCCATTCTCCTGGCCTGGACCCTCCACTACACCCCCTTGGCCTACGCCCTCCTCCGACCCGCCCTGGGCCACCTCCTCCCCCTGCTCCGGGCGGCCCAGGTCCACGGGGTTCTGGGGGGAGGGCGGGTCCGGGTCCTCCTCCCCCCTTTGCTCCCCGCCCTTCTAGCGGTGGGTGGGGCTTTGTACCTAGCCCTCCTGGGCAACTTCGGGGTTCCGGCGGTCCTGGGACTCCCCGACCGGGTCTACGTCCTCCCCACCCTAGCCTACGCCCGCCTCACCAGCCCGGTAAGCCCGGACCCCCTGGGGGAGGCCTCGGCCTTGGGCCTCCTCCTGGGCCTCCTGGCCCTCCCCGCCCTCCTCCTTCACCGCCCACCCCAGGCGGAGGCCACGGGGGAAGGCTTTCCCACCCCCCGTCCCCTCTTCCGCCTCCTCTTTGGGACCTACGCCCTACTGGCCCTCCTCCTTTCCGGGGTGGGGCTCCTGAAGGAAGCCCTCTTCAACCCCTACACGGGAGCCCTAAAGCCCGCCTTTCCGGAGGCCCTGACCATGCCCCTGGTCCGGCAAGGCCTCCTCCACTCCTTCCTCTTGGCCATGGCCGCTTCCCTGGCAACCCTGCTCCTGGCCCTCCTCCTCAGGCCCTTTCCGGGGGCCTTCCGCGCCCTCAGGGGCCTCTTTGACCTCTACTACCTCCTCCCGGGAACCCTCCTGGGCCTGGGGCTCATCCTCCTCCTGGCCCCCACTCCCCTCTACGCCACGGTCTGGATCCTTCTTTTGGCCTACCTCCTTAACTTCGCCAGCCTGGCCTTCCGGGCCCTGGAGGCGGGGACCCGGGTGGAGGCCCAGGTGGCCGCGGCCCGGGTGCACGGCCTTAGGCCCTTCAGGGCCTGGTTCCGGGTGGGCTTCCCCCTCCTCCGGCCCCAGGCCCTGGGGGGCTTCCTGGTGATCTTCCCCTTGGCCCTCTCCGAGATCACCCTCTCCGCCCTCCTCTACGCCCCCGGGGCGGAGACCGTGGGTGTGGCCGTCCTGGGGGCGCTAAACGGCGGGCTCTACCGCGAGGCTGCCGCCATCGGCCTCCTCTTGGCCCTGGTGGGCACCCTGCCCCTTTGGGCGAGGAGGAGCCCATGGTGAGCCTCCAGGGCCTGGTGAAGGCGTTCGCCCCCGGCCAAGGGGTCTTCGGGGTGGACCTGGAGGTGGCGGAGGGGGAGGTGCTGGCCCTCCTAGGCCCCTCAGGGAGCGGGAAGAGCACCCTCCTCAACCTGGTGGCGGGCCTCCTCCTTCCCGACCGGGGCCGGATTCTGCTGGGGGGCCGGGAGGTGACCCGGATGCCGCCAGAGCGCAGGGCGGTAGCCTACGTGTTCCAGGACCTGGGCCTCTGGCCCCACCTCACGGCCCTGGAACACCTCCTCCTGGTCATGCCGAAGCCGGATCCCCAGGAGGCCCTGGCCCTCCTGGAGCGGGTAGGGCTCGGGGGCCTCGAGGGGCGCAGGCCCCAGGAACTCTCCGGAGGCCAGCGGCAGCGGGTGGCCCTGGCCCGGGCCCTGGCCCGTAGGCCCCAGGTGATCCTCCTGGACGAACCCTACAGCGCCTTGGACCCGGTCCTCCGGGAGAGGCTCAGGCTCGAGGTCCGCGCCCTCCTCAAGGAGGCGGGCGTCACCGCCATCCACGTGACCCACGACCCCGAGGAGGCCATGCTCCTGGGGGACCGGGTGGGGGTGATGTCCGAGGGGAGGCTCCTGGAGGTGGATACCCCCCAGAGGCTCTACCGGGAGCCAAGGACCCTGGCCGCCTTCCTGGCCTTTGGCCGGGCCAACCTCCTCCCGGAGGACGGCCACCTCCTGGCCTTCCGCTACGAGGAGGTGGCCCCGGGAGGCCCCCTGGAGGCCCTGGTCCTGGAGCGGCGGGAGGTCCGGGGAGAGGTCCTCTGCCGGGTGCGCCTGCCCCAGGGGGAGGCCTGGGTCCGCCTCGAGGCCAGCCCTGGGGAGAGGGTCCACCTAGGGCTGGCCCAGGCACGGCGCTTCCCCAATGGGGAGCTCCCTTAGGCCCCGTGGGGACCCCTGGCCGAATCCTCCAGCTTGGGGCGCCGCCTCGATGGGCAGGGTGGGCGTGCGAATTTGGATAGAGCCGTGGTAGGCCATCCCGCTCGCCTTATGCGGGTACGTCCTCCCCGACAGGGTCTATCCTCCCTTTCCCCTAAGGGTGGGCCCGCCAGTTGAGGCCACACTTTGGAGCCCGAGGCTCGGGCTCATCACGTTCCTTTAATAAAGTAATTCCAGGAAGGATTTAAACCTCCGTTGGGGCGTGCGTTGGGGCTCCATCCCAGGTTTTCAGGAAAGGACCAAGCCGCCCCGAGGGGCTTCGGGGCGGCGTAGAGCCATCGCCTAATTCCGGCAGAAGGGGGCTAGGGCTTGGTCCACGCGGGCCTGGGCCTCGCGGACCGCCGTCCGAACGTCCCTCCGGCCCAGAACCACGGCCTGCTCCGCCTCCGCGATGATGTCCTTGACCTGCTGCAGGTTGTAGACCGGAAGCTCGGCCTTGGCGTAGGCAAGCTGCTCCCGGGCGGTGAGGGCCTGAGGCCACTGCTTCAGGTATTCCTGCATGAGGGGCAGGCTCCAGCTGGACTGGCGGGCGGCCACGTAGCCCGAGTCCAAGCTCCAGCGGGCCTGGAGTTCAGGGCTGACCATGAACTTGATGAAGCGCAAGGTGGCCTCCCGTTTGGCCGGGTCGGCGCCTTTGAACAGGTAGAAGTTGGCCCCGCCGGTGGGCGTCCCATACCGCACCTTCTTGGGCAAAAAGGCGGTCCCGAAGGGAAAACGGGCGTTGGTTCGGATGAAGCCCAAGGAGCCCGTGGAGTGGTAGATCATGGCCACCCTGCCCGCAGCGAAGTCCCCAGGGGTGGTCCCCCAGGCGATCGCCCCCTCCGGGCTCACCCCATGCTGTGCAGCCAAATCCCGCTTGAACTGCATGCTCTGGCGAACCGCCTCGGTGTTCACCAGCACCTTACACCCCTCGCCCTGTGGGTCGTAGAGCAGGCCGCCCGCCTGGATGACGAGGCCCTCCAACAACCAAGTGGAGCGATTCTCGGTGGGAATGGCTACCCCATAGCGCACCACCCGGCCCCGGGCATCCCGCTTGGTGAGCTTTTTGGCATACTCCACCAACTCATCCCAGGAGGCAGGGGGCTTCTCAGGGTCTAGGCCCGCCTCCCTGAAGGCCTCCTTGTTGTAGTACAGGATGGGGGTGGAGCGTTGGAAGGGGAGGCTGTAAACCTTGCCCCCATGGGTGGAGTTCATCATGAAGGCGGGGAAGAAGTCTGCCACCGCCTGCTGAAGCTCCCGATCCTTGGCGATGTAAGGGTCAAAGGGTTCGATGGCATCCAGGGAAAGGAGCGTGAAAAGCTGCTGGGAGAGGAGAATGGCGGTGTCTGGAGGGGTACCCCCCCTGATGGCAGCCAACACCTTGGCCTGGTTTTCCTCGTAGTTTCCACCGAATACCGTCTTGACCTCGATGTCGGGGTTTCTCCTGGTGAACTCAGCCACGTAGGACTCTATGAACCGCGCGAGCGGCCCAGCCACCCCCACCGGGTAGTAGAAGGTGATGGTGGTCTTCTGGGCCAAGGCCGGACCTAAGACTAGGATCGCCGCCGACAACCACTTCTGCCATCCTTTCCGCATAACCACCTCCCTATCCTTTCAGCCCACTTCGGGCAAAGGACTCCACGAAAGCCCTCTGGAAAAGGGCGAAGGCCAGCAACATGGGAGCCCCTACGAGGATGGCCCCCGCTGCGATCAGCCCCCACTCCATGCCGCTTTCGGCGGAGCGGGTGAAGCTGGCGAATCCCAGGGAGAGCACCCGCTTCTCCGGGCTTTGCACCACCACAAGGGGCCAGAGAAACTCGTTCCAGTGGTAGACCAGGCTCACCAGGCTGAAGGCCGCCAGGTGGGGCCGGACCAGGGGCAATAGCACCCGCGCCATAACCTGCCAGGGGGTGGCCCCATCCATCACGGCCGCTTCGATGAGTTCCCGGGGAATCTGCCGGAACCCCTGTCGCAGGAGGAAAGCTCCGGTGGCCGAGGCTACGTAGGGCAGGGCGAGTCCCGTCAAGGTATCGGTGAGCCCTAGGGCTTTGAGGGTAAGGAAGTTGGGCAGAATGAGGGCGGAAGCGGGGAGGAAAAGCTGCAGGAGGATTGCGTGGAAAGTCCAGTTCTGGGCCGCCCCTGAAAGCTGGGCCAGGGCGAAACCCGCGGTGGTCACGGTGAAAAGCTGCACCAGGAGAAGGCCGAAGACAAAAAGGGTGGTATTGAGGTACAGCCGAGGGAAGTCTGCGGAGCTCCAAGCAAGCCTCAGGTTCTCCAGGGTAAAGGGCCCCACCTCCCCTCGGTTGAGATTCGCGGTGGGGGTGAAGGCGGCCAAGAAGGTGAAGCCAGCCAAGGCTAGAAAGGGGAGGGCCACGAAAAGGGCGGGGGCCTCTCGCAGGAACCGCCCCAACGCCCGCAGGCCAGGCCGTCCCACCCTCGCCAGGTGACGGGACACTCTAAACGTCATAGTGCACGCCCCTTTCCAGGCGAGGCAGGGCCACGAGGGCCAGGAGGGTGAGCAACGTGAGAAGGGCGAGGCTGAGGGCCGCGGCTGAAGGGAAGTCAAAGTACTCAAACCCCAGGGTGTAGACCCTATAGAGCAGGTGGTCCGTGGCCCCCACAGGCCCACCTTTGGTGAGGACAAAGATGTGGTCCACATTGCGCAGGGCTCCTAGGGCGGCCATAACCCCCACGAAGAAGGTGATTGGGGATAAAAGCGGCCAGGTCACGTGGAAAAAGGTGGTGGCCGGCCCCGCGCCGTCTACACGGGCAGCGTCCAAAACCTCTTTGGGGAGGTTCTGCAGGCCCGCCAGGTAGAAGAGCATGTAGATCCCCATGTCCTTGAGCACCCCCACCGCGACCACCGCCAGGAAGGCCCCCAGGGGATCGCCCAAGGGGTTCGGGAGCCCGAGGGTGTGCAGCAAGCCTTGCAAGGGACCCAAAGGGTTTAGGAGATACAAAAAGACGGCCGCGAAGGCCACCGTGGGGAGGACCACGGGGTGGAAGACCAGGGCCCGAAGGAACTGGCGAAAGCGGCTGTTCCCCTCTAGAGCCAGGGCGGACAAAAGCCCCAGCAACACGGAGAGGGGCACGGTGAGGAGGGTGTAGAGGAGAGTTACTCGCAGACTGTTCAGGTTTTCCCCGCTAAGGAGCTTGGGCAGAGCAGGGAAACCCTCTAGGGCTATCCGTAGGGCGGGGAGGTAGGCGAAGGCCAAGAGGAAGATGCCTGTGGGGAGGAGCCACGTCCATAGCGGCATACGGCTTACTTGTACAAGGCCCGTGTCAGGGCCTTGTCAAGCGAAGCCTGCAGGACTTTACCCAAAACTTCCCTCCTCCTCTTCCAAGGCCTCCTTGGTGACCTCGTAGTTGAGCAGGCGGACCAAGCCCCGCAAGAGCAGGTAGGGACCATCCCGCTCACTGGCTATCCCCAGCTTTCCCCCAAGCCGCAAAAGGAGGCCCTCCAAGACACCCCCAGACCGCCGCACCTCCCAAAGAAACACCGCCAGCCCCAGCAAAACAGCCACCACCTTGCGAATCCGGCTAAGCCCCCGCACCTGAAAGCTCTCAAGCCCCAACCCCGCCCTCAGAAGGCGGAAAAACTCCTCCACCCCCCACCGCCTCCGGTACATCTCCACCACCCGCAGCGCCTCCCTCTCCCCCCTCACCTCCAAGCTGGTCAAAAGCCACCACTCCCCCCGCCTCCCCAAAGCCGGTATCCAGCTCACCACCAGATGAAGCCTCCGCCCCTCCACCTCCCTCCATCCCAGCCCAAGCTCCACACCCCAGCACCTGCCCAAACACCTTCCGGTCGTCAAAACCCCGGTCCGCCACGTACACCAGCCGCCGCCCCCCCCCCAAGAACCCCCCGCGCCCCCGCAATGGCCCGCTCCACCTCCCGGGGCAGGCTGGCAAACCCCCGCTCCCCGTAGGCCACCAGGTGGGCGTACCCCACCAGCCGCCCCTGGACATCCATCCCCAGCGCGGTCAGGAGCTCATACCCGGTCTCCCGCTTCCTCCCCACCCGGGCTATCCCCTCCAGGGCCAGGACGCTCTCCCGGCACACCCTCTCCAGGAGGGCCTCGGCCCCCACCCGGGGGTTGGCCAGGAAGCGGTAGAGGGCTTCGGCCTGGTGGAAGGGGCGCTGGAGGTGGGAGGGCAGGGTAGCCACCATCTCGCTTACCCGGGCAGAGCCCGCAGCCAAGAGGCCTCGGCTCATCTCCTCCAAACGCCTGAAGAGCCGCTTATCGGGGGAAAAGGTCGGCGAACCGGGCCGTGAACTCGTGGAGCCTGCTCTCTGCAACCTTGAGCGCCTTCATGGCTCAACTTCGGCTCCGAAATCTACCACGCAGGCAGGATGTGGGTAAGGTCCTGAAGCCTGGAAACGGGACCCGCCCAGCCAGAGCCCCCGATATGGACCTTCTAGACAGATGTGGCGGAGTATGGTCCCGGAACCCCTCCTGCCCAAGGGCCGCCCACCTCAGGCCCGCTTCCTCTTCAAGCCCAACCCCTCCAGGTCAAAAACCTCCTCCAGGGGAACCCAGCCAGGGCCACCACCTCTTCCCTACGCCTCCCCAAGTCTTCCGACAGGAGCTCCAGCACCCCCAGGGTCTCCTCGTAGGGGTTCAGGTCCTCCCGCCCTAGGTTCTCCACCAGGGCCAGGAGGCGGGCCTCTCCCTCCGAGACCTCCAGGACCCGGACCGGGACCTCGGTGAGGCCCGCCATCTGGGCCGCCCGGTACCGCCTCTCCCCGGCCACGATGGCGTACCGCCCGTCCCCCAGGGGGCGCACCAGGAGGGGCTGGAGGACCCCCTTCTCCCGGATGCTCTCGGCGAGGGCCTCGAGGCCCTCAAACCGCCTGCGGGGCTGGGCCTCTGGGACGAGGGCTGAAAGGGGTAGGTGGGATGTGGCGGGGCTTTTTGGCCTCCTCGAGGGCTTTTAGGTGGAGCCAGCTCCTCCCCCTATCCAGCCCAGTCCCACGGGATCCCTCCCCCTCCAGGGCCCCTAGGCCTCCTGCAAGGGGGTTGGCGGTTGCCCCTCCGGCATGTCCCCACCCGCCGCATCCCCCCGGTGTGGGAAGGCCTAGGGGAGACCGCCCCTGCCCAAGGCCTGGTCCTACCCCAAGCCCTCTTCACCCGAGAAGGCCCGGAACCTAGTGGAGCCCCCCTTCGGGAGGGGCCTCTAGCAACGCCCTCCTCACCGCCTCCACCCCCGCCTCTAGGTCCCCGTACCCCACCACCACCACCCTGTACCCAAGCTCCAGCAGGGCCTTCCGCTGGCGCTCGTCGATCCCCGACTGGCGACCCCCCTCGTGGTGAGGCCCGTCCACGTAGACCACGAGGTTGGGGCGGTAGAGGAAGTCCACCACGGTGTGGGCCTCCCCGATCCGATACTGGGCCTCGTCGGGTAGGCGGACGCCCTTGGGCTCCAGGAGGCGGAGGAACTCCCGCTCTAACCGGGACTGGCACCTGGCCAGGAGGGCCTCCATCCGCCCACCCCCCTCTTTGCGCCTGACCCTAGCCCCTCGGAGCTGCCTCAGGTAGGGGAGGGCCAGGTGCCGGTGGAGAAGGGGGGCCAGGCGCTGGTCCCTGTAGGAGAGGAGGCACTCGTGGCAGGCCCGGTGACAGTCGGGCCTCAGGTCCTCCCCCTCTTGGGAGAAGTGGAGCACCCCAAGGGCGGTGCTGGCCACCTGGGCCAAGGCCTCTTCCTCTTCCACCAAGCGCCGAAGGATGCCGAGACCCCCCTCGGCGCTCTCGTAGTAGAGGAGGGTGGAGCCCAGCTCCACGAGGCCCAGCTCCTGCTCCTCCACCTGGAAGTGGACCTCCATCCCCCGCTTGAGGGCCAGGGCCAAGGAGAGGATGGTCTCCCTGGGCTCCCCTTGCAAAAGCTCCCCCAGGTGTAGGAGGAGGGCGTTCTGGGCCACCTGGACCCGGAGGGCTACCCTCCCCATCCCCACCGCACTCCTCGGCTCCTGAGCGCGCCTTCTGGCCTCCTCCCCGTCCAGGAGGTCCCCGGTGTCCAGGTCCACGAAGAAGCCCTCCTCCTTGGACCGCCGAAGGCCGCAGTTGATGTGGTGGATCCGGGCTGAGGGGGCGTAGACCAAGGTAAAGCCACCCTCCTCCAGGTGGGCCACCGCCCGCCGCCTCTCCAGAAGCTCGTAGGCCACCTCCAGGTAGTAGCCTCCCCGGAACCTCTCCTCCTCGTTGGCGGTGATGCGCTCCTGCCGCCGGGTCCTCACCCCCACCAGGTCCAGGACCTGGACGGGCTCGCCCTTCTCGGCCAGGGGAGCGCGGCACCCTGGGCAGACCTCCTTCTCCCGGGAGGACAGGTGCCGGCACGCCTTGCAGATCCAGACCTGGGAGAGGCGGCCCTTGAGCCCCCCAGGAGGGGCGTAGAGGGCCACGGGCCTCCACTTCCCCCCCTCGTGGTAGATCACACCCCCAGGGGCGAACTCCGCAATGGCCACCTCCCTGGGGCGGTGGAGGAACTCCCCCTCTCCCCTAGGGATGAACGCCCGCACGGGAAGGGCCATGAGGTTGTACCCGGGGAGGAACTCCTCCGAGGCCAGGTAGCGGTAAGGGTAGAAGTCCCCCTCCTCCTTGGCCACGTCCCGTTGCAGGAGGAGGTTCAGTTGGCGCTCCGCTTCCCGGCGCATGGCCTCTCCCCTCTCCCTTTCCTCCTTGTGCCTGGACTCCACCAGCCTGTGCCCCCGTTCCCGCATCTCCATGGCCGCCCGGTAGAGGAAGCGCCAGGTGTCGAAGGCCCGGTCAAAGGCCAGGGGAGCCTCATCCACCACCCTCTCCAGCCAGGCCTCCCCAAACCAGCCCGTGCCTGAAAGCCGGTCCCAGTCGTAGGCGAAGATCCGCTTCAGGTGGACCATGAGGCGCGCCCTGGCCTGGGGGGAAAGGGCGATCTGGCGCCCCACCTCCGGGTCGAGGGGGAGGGAGGGGTCCTGGACGTTCACCGTGTCCCCTATGCTCTCCCGGAGGGAGAGGCCTGTGGCAGAGAGCCACTCCGCGTGGATGTGGGCCCGGAGGAGGGACTCGTTGGCCAGCTCGAGGGCGGGAGGGCGCACGCTTCCCCCCACCATCTCCTGGGGCCTGGCGAAGAAGTAGCGGTCGTGGTGGGAGAAGGCCCCGGCGAAGGCCACCACCAGCCCGGGTTGCCCCTGCCTCCCCGCCCGCCCCACCCGCTGGGCGTAGTTGGCGGGGGTGGGGGGCAGGTTCCTGAGGTGCACCACGTCCAGGTCGGCGATGTCCACCCCAAGCTCCAGGGTGGGCGAGGCCACCAGGTAAGGTAGCCTAGGCTCCTCTTCCCCGCGGAAGCGCCGCTCCCTGGCCTCCCGCTCCTCGGGGCGGACCTGGGCCGTGTGCTCCCTCCCCTCCAGGCGGGCCAGGACCTCGGCGCTCTCCCGGTAGAGGCGGGCGAAGTAGGGGTTGGCCTGCTTCTCCCCCCGTCCCCGGAAGCGCAGGGGGTCGTGCCGGGGAGTGCCGTCCCCCAGGCGCCACTCCAGGGCGGACTCGGGGATGCGGTAGAGGCCTGGCTCCACCTCCCGGAGGAGGTCGTGGGCCAGGAGGAGTTCGGTGAAGCCCCGGAGAAACTCGGGGGTGAGGCTCACCCCGAAGCGTTTCTCGAACTCCCGCCCCGCCCGGCTCCTGGGGGAGAAGGAGACCTGCCCTCCCCCCTCGGGGGAAAAGGCGGCCGCCAGAACTGGGATCTCCGTGTACGGGTCGATGGCCCAGAACTCGTCCAGGTGCTCCGCGGTCCGCCTCACCAGGCGCTCAAAGCCCTCCTTTTGGAGGAGGGGGGTCTCCACCGCCAGGCGCCTGCGCAGGTGGTCCAGGAAGAAGCGGACCGCCTCGAGGGCATGCTCCAGGGAGAGGTGGGGGAAGAAGCCCGCCCTCACTCTCTCCAGGAACGCCCGGTCCTCGGCGTAGGGGTAGGCCACCTCCAGGAGGCCCACCTCCTCCAGGTTGGGCTGGGTGACGCGCCACCCCCGCTTGAGGTCGACGTAGAGGCGGTAGCGGAGGAGGTCCTTCATGGCCTCCCGCACCTGGTGCGCGGCCTGGCTCCCCTCGTCCAGCCTCTTGTTGCGGGCGAAGCCCCGCAAGGGGATGGGGAGGGCCTTCAGGACCTCCTGGGCCAGGTCCTCGTAGCCCAGGGCCCCCCTCGCCTCCAGGGCCCGGGCCAGGGCGGCCCGGACCATCACGCTCCGCACGAAGTCGTTGAAGTGCCCCGCCTGGAGGGAGGCGTCCTGGCGGTTGTCGGTGAAGGAGAGGAGCTTGTCCCGCCCCTCCCCCAGGACCTCCCTCGCCTTGCGGAGGAGGGAGAGGGCGAGGACCGTGGTGGCCGAGGTGCGCCCCTCGCTCCCCAGGTAGGTGAGCTTGGTGAACTCCCGCTCCTGGCCGCTCCAGTCCGCCCCGCACCGGAGGCAGAGGCTGAAGGGGGCGGGCTGGTAGTAGAAGAGGGTGGCCTCGGTAGCCCCCTCCTCCCGGACTCTCCCCTCGAGGTCCACCCGGATGGGGCGGGGGGCCCGTTCCCTCCAGGGAGACTTGAGCCTTCCCCTCTGGTCAAACCACCCCTCGGGGAGGTCCCTTTGGGGATCGAAGTCCTCAACAAAGGCTAGGTAGCCCACCTCTCCCTCCTCCACCTCCCCGCCCACCAGGGCCTCGTTTGGGAGGAAGCGGCCGTCCGCCTCCACCACGGCGTAGTAGTCCTGGCCGCAGTTCCGGCAGAGGTAGAGGGGGTAGAGGAGCTTGCCGCTTTCGCTGAAAGGCTCATGGCCGAACTCCCGCACCTCCGGCGCCTCCAGGCTCGCCCGCACCACGGAGGTCTGGGAGATGAACTGGTGGAGCTTGAAGGCGAAGACGGGCCGGCCGTGGTCCTTCAGGCTCGCCCCCACCTGGAGAGCCTCCTCCAGGAGCCCCTTGGCCTCCTCCGGGGGTAGGCCCGCCCGCTTGGCGAGCTCCTCCGCCACCTGGGAGAGGGGCCTGGGGCGTCGCCTCCGGTACCCCCCCTCTTCCCCTTCCAGGCCCAGGGCGTGCTCCACGAAGCGGGCCAGAGGGTGGGAGCGGAAGCCCTCGAGGTCCCGGGGAAGGGGGGTCCTGGCCCCGGCCCGAAGCTCCTCCTCCGAGGGGGGCCCTCCCCGGGTGGCGGGGCGGAGGACCTCCTCCACTACGTCCTCCGGGGGGATGTCCGCGCCGAAGAAGGTGGAGGCAAAGCGGGCCACCGCCTCCCGCCGCTCCTTAGGGGTGGCCCCCTCCCGGGCGATGAGGGTGGCGCTGGTGCCCACGTGGAGGACGGGCCTCTCCCCTATCCGGGCCCTGAGGCGCCGGGCCAGGAGGGCCACGTCCGCCCCCTGCCGGCCCCGGTAGGTGTGGAGCTCGTCGAAGACCAGGAAGAAGGGGGCTTGGGAGGGGGGCGGGGAGACGAGGGCCCGGTCCTCCGGGCGGGTCAGGAGGTACTCCCCCATGACGTAGTTGGTGAGAAGGAGGTGGGGGGGATTCTCCCGGAGGGCCCGCCTCTTGTCCTCGCCGGTCTGGCCCGTGTAGCGGGCGAAGCGGAGGGGGAAGGGGCCGTAGCGCTCCTCGTACCGCCGCTGGAGCTCCTCGAGGGCGTGGAGCTGGGAGTTGACCAGGGCGTTCATGGGGTAGACCACGAGGGCCAGGGGACCCTTCAGGCCAGGATGGCGGACCGCCAGGTCCACGATGGGGATGAAGTAGGCGAAGCTCTTCCCCGAGCCTGTCCCCGAGGTGAGGACGTAGCTCCTCCCCTCCCTGGTCCTCCGGATGGCCTCCACCTGGTGGCGGTAGAGGCGGAAGGGAGACCCATCGGCCCGGCGGAAGATCCGGGCGGTGGTGGGATGGAGGAGGCCCGCCTGGGCCAGCTCGTCCACCGTCTCTCCGGGCTCGTAGGCGGGGGAAAGCTGGACCAGGGGCTCGGGCCAGAGGTGACCCGCCTCCCCCAGGATCCGCTCCTCCACGTAGGCCTTCAGGCGATCGTCAGCCACGTGAACGAAGGAGCGGATGAAGTCCTGGTACTCCGAAACGGCCCTCTTATGGAGGTCAAAGACGCTCATACGGACTAACTCCTATCCCCGATCCCCGCTTCACTCAATCTCCTCACCAGACCGGAAATACTGGCCAGAAAGAGCGTTGTTAGAACCCAGCCGAGGAAGATCTGCAACCAGAAAAAGAGGAGCAACTCCAAAGGGGACTCGGTGGAAAGGGCCCAGTGCCTCTCCTGGTGTAAGTCTATCAGAGGCGGCAGGGCCACATCTAGGCTGTACAAAAGGGGATAGAGCGTCCCAGTTTCCCCGGCCGTAGCAGAGGGGACGAGGTAACCCCTCTCAGAGGCGTAGGTGTAGACGGTCCAACCCATGAGCACCAAGGCGATGAACCAGAGCAGGGCGTAATGGGACCGGTATCCGTAACCCATCGTGACCTTAGCCACCCAGAGCCCAAGGCGCGAGGCTGGGCTGAGCCCTCCTCGTCTGAGGCGCTCGTTTTGCTTGGCTATGAGCACTTTTACCGCCGAACCCTCCTCGCCTTTTCTCCAGTAGGTCTGGGCCAGTTGCGCGTAGGTCTGAGGGCTGAAGACCCTCTGCCGCCCAAGCCATCTGATGCGCTCGTCAACGGTCCAGCCCTTGTCCCCGAGGTTTTCATAGACCGCCCCGGAGATGTCAAAGCTGGGCCAGGCCTCTGGGCTGTCGGCCAAGGTCCCTATGCGGGCGTTTCTCAGGTCGAGCCAGGTATCGTCCCCCTCTGCCCATCTCGCCCCTTCAAGCTTCAGGGTTCCCACAATCTCCGCGCCATAAAGCCTCACGAGACCTTGAACGGAGAAACCTTCGGTGAACCCCACGCTATTCCCTACCCTCATCCCGATCGCCTCTATTGCCTCCCCGTTTGGATTTTCAAACGTTCCACTGAAGGCCACGGAAATCGCCACCCGGGTCGAAACCATTCGCACCTTCCCCTTAGAGTGGAAGGACGTGTCAAACACCACCTGGCTTGCCACGGTAGACCCGCTCAGGTCGAGGGCCGCACTCTCTCTGCGGGGCTCCGGGGCAGAGAAAAGCCCCGAAAGGTTCAGACTGCCCTCAATATGGCCGCCGTCCAGCCTCACGCCTCCTTCGGCAGAGAAGCCATCCCTTACGAGGACATCACGAACCCTGATCCCGGAAGCCGCCAGAGCGGGGTCCCTGGAACTTCGCACCTTCACGCCACGCAGCACCATCTGCCCCGCAAACTCGCTCCCAGCCAGTTGTATCGCTCCATGGCAGATGACTCTCTCCAAGTAGACCGGACCTCCCCCCCTAACGTAGTCGGCCTGCAAGGCTATCCCTGAAGCATCGCAACCCTTTATCTCCACTTCCTTTAGGATAAGTTGTCCTCCGATTTTAGCGGAAAGCAAGGACAGAGGTGCACAGGCCTTTAAATCGTTGAGCTCTAAGTTCCCCCCTACTTGGATGCGAGGGGCGTGCATGGCGTACTCGGTTCCGCTGTGCTTTCTGGGTGAGGGGTTCAAGCTCACCTCTTTACAGCGGAAGTCGCCCTCTATTGTGGCAAAATCCGCAGAAATCACGCCATCTATTCTGCTTTTGAGGAGAGTGAAGTGTCCCTCCACCCTTGCGCCATCCATAAGGAGGTCTTCCAGCCAAACCGATATGAAAGTCAAAAAGCTTGTTTTGGATCCCCTGAAAGAGACTCCAAAACGGAGATCGCACCAATTGAACTCTGCTGGCTTCAGCACCGTGGCGCCCTCCAGGTGCAGGTGTCCTCGCACCTCAATCCCATTCACGCTTATCTTTGGAGACCGGATGTATTGTTGCGCCTCCTCATCGGACAGCAACCAGGCCAGAAGGTCGGCTTGGAAGGGGATATAAGGGCGGGGATAAGGATCTGCAAGGCCTAGGATCCCCCTCGCTTCCAGGTTCATGAGCGACGCCAGCTCATAGGTGGATAAACCAAACCTTTCCAGAGCCAACCGCACCAGTTGCCCGTTCACCCTCGGCATCACCCCCTTTAAGGTCCCCTACTGCAGAGATCCCTCCACGCCTCGAGCACCAGCCTCCTCGTGCGGTACTTCCCGTAGCGCTTCAGGTCCTTGTCCTTGAGCACCCGGAAGGTTTCGCCGGGGAAGGTGCTCTTTTCCACCCGCTTCTGGTAGGCCTCCTCGTCCAGGGGGTCGTCCACCTCCTCATAGTCGGAAAGGATGTCCTTTAGCTCCCCCTCGGTGAGGTCCTTGGGGTCCAGGATGTAGCGGAGTTGCTTGCGGCCTAGGCCATAGAGCCGGGCATAGTAGGCGTCCAGCTCGGCCCGGAGGAGGGCCCTTCGCTCCTCGTCCCAGACGAAGGGCGGGAAGGGGTAGGGGCCTTGGGCCCAGTCCGGGGGCGTGTCCGGGTGGAGCCTGGCCCCCTTCGCCCAGGCCTCTATCGCCCCCCTCAGGTCCGGTTCCGCCCCCTCCCACACGTCCTGGGCCAGGGGGGCCAGGTCCCAGGCGGTGTAGGTGAGCTCCAAGACCCGGGGGACGATGTAAGGGAGATCCCCGGGCCCGTAGGCCGAGGGAGGAAGAAAGGGAAGTTGTTCCAGCACGGGAGCGGTCAGGTCCGTGGAAACCACCTTTTGGCGGGCGGCGTAGTCCAGGACCAACGCATTCAGATTGGCGAGGAAAAGAAGCGCCTGGTGCCCGGGAAAGGGAAGGACCAGGAGGTGCGCCTTGCCCCCGACCGCTGTCCTCGGTAGGGCCGCCGAGATCACCGTGCGCTCATCGGTGGCCCTGGCCACGCTCCTGAAAGCCAGGTACCAGGGGCGGTCCTCTAGGCCAAGGGCCCTCATCCGGGAGCGGAAGACCTCTTGGCGCACCAAATAGCGGGGAACGAGGAGGCGGCTTGGGTCCTTGCGGTCCTCCTCCCCGTGGCGGTGCTCAAAGAGGTGGAAGGTCTTGGCCTCTAGGAAGGTGACATAGCGCTCACCCCCCCACTCCCACACATGCCCCCTACGGGAGCGTTCCGCCCCATCCATGGGGTCTAAGGGATGGATGTGCCTTCCTCGTTCAGAAGTGAAGGGCAGAACAATTCTGATACCCCAACCCTTCCCCAGCTTCCCCCAGGCCCCAGCATAGAGCTTGCGGTTTAGAGCCCTATCTTGAGGCGTTCTGAAGAGGGGCAACGCCCCTGTTTGGGGATTGAAGAAGCGAATCTCTTCCCCCTTGAGGCGAAGGCGGCGGCGGGGGTCCTGGAGGTCGTCCGGCTTCCTCAGGAAGGTGGCCACGAGGAGCTCCTCCCCCTCACCCTCTTTTCCCCCTCCCCCTCTCCCTCTTTTCCTCCCTTCCCATCTCCCCTCCCGCCTCCCTTCCCCAACACGATCAGGGCGAAGCGAAAGCGGCTGTCCACCTGGGGGAAGTACCCGAGGCGGTTTTCAAAGTCCGCCACGAGTCGGATCGCTCCCCTTTGGAGCAGGTGAGCGAACAAGCGCTGGCTTGAGGCATCGGCCACAACGCCCGTGGGGACCAAAAGGCCCACCCTACCTCGGGGACGGCGAAGCCCCCACGCCAACTCCAAGAAGAGCTGGTACGTGTTGGGGCGCCTCCCCGCCGTGCGCTCGAACCTGCCGGAAGCCCGGACAAAGGCAGCCGATGCCTCGTCCAAAAGCCGCCCCCAGGGCGGGTTCCCCAGGACCACGTCAAACCCACCCCTCTCCATAACCTCTGGGAACTCTAGCCACCAGTGGAAAAATCGGTGCCTTCGGGAAAGCTCCCGCGCCAGGGCCTCCACCTCGGGGCCCACCTCCCCACCCCGCAGGACCGTCCACGCGTGTTCCGTGGTGATGAAGGGCCCCTCTCCCTTGAGGGGCTGGAAGAAGGCCGCCGTCCAGAGGTCCGAGGCCAGGTGGAGGCGCCTCAAGGTCTCCCCTTCCCGCAAGCGCTCGTAGAGCCGGGCCTTGGCCCCCACCTGCTCGGCGCTGTCCTCGGGAAGGCGGGCGAACTCCTCCAGGACCTTGGCCCAGTCCTCCTCCTCCTTCCTGAGGGAAAAGTCGGCTTGGTAAAGGTCCTGCATCCCTTTCAGGGCCATCTCGTTGGCCTTCCTGGCCCCCTTGGCCCTCTCCCTCTCGTCCCCGGCCTTGGGCTCGTAGGCCGCCTTGGGAATCCCCCCGGCCAGGACCCCCGGGTGGAAGACCCCCACCAGGCTGTTCCCCACCTTCACCCGGTGGTCCAGGAAGGCGAGGGGCTTGCCGGGGACGTGGGCCTCCATCCAGAGGGCCACCCGGCAGAGCTCCACCGCCAGGGGGTTCAGGTCCACGGCGTAGAGGCAGTTCCGCACCACGTCCCGCACCGCCTGGCGGTAGGCCTCGGAGGAGGGCTCCTCCTCCCCGGTGCGGATCTGGGCGAGCCGCCTGCCGAGCCTCCTGGCGGCCCCTAGGAGGAAGTGGCCGCTCCCCGAGGCGGGGTCCAGGACCTTGAGGGAGAGGAGGGCCTCCTCCTGGGCCTCCGGGTCCTCCCCGGCCTCCTTGAGCCTCGCCTCCACCACCGGGTCCAGGGCCTCCCCCAGGACCAGGGCCACCAGCCCGTCAGGGGTGTAGTAGCTCCCCGTCTTCTTGCGCTCCATGCCCCTGGAGAACTCCAGGGCCCACCCCTCTCCCTTCCAGACCACCTGGGGGGCGTTGTCCAGGAGGCTTTCGTAGACGGAGCCCAGCTCCTCCACGTCCAGGGCGGCGTAGTTCACCCGCTTGAGGGCCTTCTCCTCCGGGTCGTCCACGAAGGCCAGGCGGCGGAGGGCGGAGAGGAGGTAGCGGTTTTCCACGGCGAAGGGGTGCTTCTCCAGGCGAAGGGGGGTCCCGAAGAGGCCCCCGTTCAGGACCTCGAGGCCCAAGGCCCGGGCGGCGGGCCCTCCTCCCACCGTCAACTTGGGGTTCCTCAGGAGTTCGAAGAGGGTCTTGAGGCCGAGCCAGAGGTCGGGGTCCTCGGTGTAGGCCTCCCGCCTCTCCGAGAGGCGGAGGAGGCGGTGGAGGGAGAAGCCCTTTTGGTAGAGCCCGTTCCCCCCCAGGACCCCCCGGGCCTCGGCCACCAGGAGGAAGAGGAGGCGGTAGGTGAGGCGGAGGAGGTCCTCGTAGAGGGCCTTGGGGTCCCCCTTGAGCTCCTCCCCCGAGGGCCCCCGGAGGAAGCCCGTGCCCAGCTCCTGGAGGCACGCCTCCACCGCATCCCGAAGGCGCTCCCTGGCCCTCTCCCCCTGCTCCACGGCCATCTGGTGGTAGCGCTCCACGGGGGCCTCGTGGGCCGTGGCCGCCTCCTTGGGCAGGCGGGAGCGGTGGAGGAGGCGAAAGACCAGGGCGAAGTCCCCGAAGCGGTCCTCCTCCATGAGGGCCTCCAGATCCACCTCCAGGTAGGCCTGGCGCCGGACAAAGGGGGTCTTGCGGAGGAGGCGGAGGACCCTTCCGTTGGTCACCAGGCCCCAGAGGGCCTCGGAGGCGTTCAGGTAGTCCTGGAGGAGGCCGTGGGGGGAGCGGCCCCCCGCCCCGCCCGCCCCAGGTCCTGGCCCCAGGGCACCACGTGCACGGGGGGAGCCTCGAGGCCCTCGTCCGCCCGGTAGAGGATGGGGTAGGACCTGCCCCCCGCCTGGGCGGGGCCCCGGTAGTTCAGGCGGTAGCCCAGCAGGGTGAGGAAGGGGCGCACCCAGCGCTCCCGGGTGACCTCCCCCTCCCTCTCGGTGCCCAGGACCCCCTCCAGGCGCTCCCTGAAGAGGCGCCAGAGGGCCTTGGCCTCCCGGTAGGCCAGGGCCATCTCCTCCTGGAGGGAACCCCGGGGGAGGCCGAAGTCCTTGGGGGACTGGAAGGGCGCTTCTCCCCTCTCCAGGAGGGCCAGGAACCCGGGGCCGAAGAGGCCGCCCTCGAGGCGGAGGGCCCCATGCCGCCCGGGGCTCTGGATGGCCTCCTCGTAGGCTTCGCGGAGTTCACGGGGAAGCATTCCCTTAGCCATGCACGCCTCCTACACTTGCGGAACCAGGACCAACACCCCTAGCAGGTCCGGGGGTGGGACGGGTTCCACCGCCAGGTCCCCCACCCGCTCCCTGGCCGCCCGCCTCAGGGCCCGGTGGGCCTCCCGGATCGCCTCGGCCCGCCTCCACAGGTAGCCCTCCACCTCTCCCCTCGCCTCCTCGTACCGCTTCAGGGCCAGGGCGAGGAGCTCCTGGGCCTCCTCGGCAAAGACGTTGCCCGCCGCTTCCAGCTCCACAAGTGCCCGAACTTCCTCCCGGGGGAGAAGGCCCTCTGGCCCCAAGCCCAGGAGGTCCACCTCCTCCCCGAGGACCTCGCCCCCCCGCTCCTTGAGGAGGAAGCGGGACCTGAGGAGGAAGAGGTAGTGGGCCCGTCCGATGCCCGCCACCCGCCTCGCTGCGTAGCGCCCCCGCTTCCCCTGGAGGGCCTCCTCCAGAAAGTGGCGGGCCAGGGCCACCACCAGGGGATGGGTGCGCCCGGCGAAGGCGGCCCCCTCGGGGGGCGGGTCCGTGAAGGCCAGGAGGAGGGAGCGCTCCCTGCCCCGGGCATCGGGGAAGAGGGCCCGGAGGGACTCGGGAAGGGAGGAGGAGGGGCGCACCTCGTAGGCCCCGCCCCGCTCCCTCACCTCGAGGCCCAAAAGCTTCGCCCCCAGGAGGACGAACTCCCCCACCTCCCCGGGGCTTCCCAGGACGGCGTCGGTCTCCTCCAGGGCCCCCAGGGCCTCCTCCGGGCGGAGGGCCCGCTGGGCGAAGCGGGTGCGGCTCTCCCGCTCCCGCTCCACATCCCGCCCCCAGCGCTCCTCCAGGAGGTCCGCCTCGGCGAAGAGGAGGGGCTGGGCCCCCTCGTAGAAGAGGCTCCGCACCATCCGGTCCACCACGTACCGCTCCTCCTCGGGCACGGGGACGTGGACCCCAAGGGCCTTGCGGATCTCCTCCGCCTTCTTCAAGAGGACCTCCACCACCTTCTCGTCCACGGGGTTGTCCAGGCCCCGGTAGCGGACAGCCACCACCCTCCGCGCCCGCTGGCCGTAGCGGTCCACCCGCCCCTCCCGCTGCTCCAGGCGGTTGGGGTTCCAGGGGAGGTCGTAGTGGACCACGGCGGTGAAGCCCCGCTGCAGGTTCACCCCCTCGGAGACGCAGTCCGTGGCCACCAGGACCCGGGGGGACTCCTCCATGAGGGCCTCCACCGCCTCCCTTCTGGCCTCCCCGTCCATCCGCCCGGTGACCACGGCCACGTGGGCCTCGGGGAAGCGGCCCCGCACCGCCTCCCCCACGTACTCCGCTGTGTCCACGAAGTGGCACCAGACCACGGGGTGGTGCCCCTCCCGCAGGAGGCCCTCCAGAATCCGGAGGAGGCCCTGGAGCTTCCCGTCCCTCTCGGGGGTGATGGCCTCCACCAGGCGCCTGAGCCCGGAGAGGCGCCTCCTGCCCGCCCCCTCCATCCCCCCCGTGGCCTCCGCGAGGTGGAGCAGGGGCTGGGGCACCTCGTCCATGGGCTCCCCCTCCGCCGGTTCCGCCACCAGGGGGGCGAGCTCCAGGAGGGCCTCCTCTTCCTCCAGGGGGGCGCCCCGGCGCTCCAGGGAGGCCCTGGCGCCCCTGGGACTGGACATCACCGCCCGCAGGAGGGTGAGGGCCGCCCACCAGCGCATCCTCCGCCGGCCCTCGGCCAGGCCCTCGCTCCGCCGCACCACCTCCCGGGCGTAGGCGTAGGCGGCCTCGTAGAGGGCCCGGTACTCGGGGGAGAGGCGGTAGCCCTCGTAGCGCACCTCCCGCTCCGGGAAGAGGGCGGCCCCCTCCCAGGTGGCGGCGATGTCCTTGCGGGTGCGCTGGACGAAGTGCCTCGCCAGGCGGATCCGCTTGGCCTCGTCCAAGCGGGCCAGGTCCCAGGCGGCGAACTCGGGGGAGAGGAGGCCGAGGAGGCGGCCGAAGGCCTCGGGCAGGCCGCTGTGGGGCGTGGCGGTGAGGAGGAGGAGGTGGCGGCTAGGGTCCTGGGCCAGGGCCCAGACCAGCTCGTACCGCTTCTGCAGGGCCTGGCTTGGCCCGCCCACGGCCCCGTGGGCCTCGTCCACGATGACCAGGTCGGGGGCCCCCTCCAGGAAGAGGGGGCGGTGGCGGTCGTGCTTCAGGAAGTCGATGCTGGCCACCATGGCCTGGAGGCCCCCGTAGAGGTTCCCCCCCGAGGCAAGCCCCCGCTCCAGGCGGGCGAGGCTCCCCGCCGAGACCACCACGGGCTCCAGGGCGAACTTCTCCCGGAGCTCCTCCGCCCACTGGTCCAGGAGGTGCGGGGGGGCCAGGACGGCCAGCCTCCTGGCCAGCTTCCGGTCCAGGAGCTCCCGGGCCACGAGGCCCGCCTCCACGGTCTTCCCCACGCCCACGTCGTCGGCGATGAGGAGGCGGACGGGGTCCAGGCGGAGGGCCATGAGGAGGGGGACGAGCTGGTAGGGCCGGGGCCGCACCCCCACCCGGGCGAGGCCCCGGAGGGGGGCCGTCCCATCCCGGAGGAGGAGCCTCGCCCCCTGGAGGAAGAGGCGGAGCTCCTGGGGGGAGGCCAGGGGCGAAGGGGCGGAGAGGGGAAGGCGGCGGGGGAGAGCCCCTCGTGGGGTAGGACCTCCCCCAGGGCCTCCAGGAGGTCCAGGTGCACGGGGAGGAGGTCCCCGTCCCCACCCCCCAGGGGCCGGAGGAAGAGGAGGGGGCCCTCCCGGTCGGCGAGGATCCAGGACCGGTCCCGATAGGTGAGGAGGGAGCCCAGCCTGAACTCCACGGCCCACCCCTACTCCAGGAGCCTGCGGAGGGCCTCGAGGTGGCGCTCCACCTCCTCCCGCTTCCCCGGGGGGAGGGCCTCGAGGTCCAGCCGGAGGAGCCTCTGGGCCACCTCCTTGTGCCAGGGGGGAGGGGCCTTCTCCCGCCTCAGGGCCTCCCGCACCCGGGCCTTGAGCTCCCTCAGGGAAAGCCCCACCTTGGCCTCCTGCAGGAGCCCCCGCCTCAGGACCCCATCCTTCACCCTTTTGAGCTCCAGGGCGGCGGTGTAGGGGATGGCCCCCGCCTCTAGGGCCTCCCTCAGGTCCCCAGGGAGCCCTAGGAGGGGGAGGCGGTTTTGCACGAAGGACTCCCATCCCATACGCCCCAGGGCCCGGAAGACCTCCTCCACCCTCTGGGCCTCGGGGCTACCCATAACGTTATGGGTAACCCTCCCCCTCCTCTCGTTCCACATCCGATGGAGGAGGGCCACCACCTCTTCCCTACGCCTCCCCAAGTCTTCCGACAGGAGCTCCAGCACCCCCAGGGTCTCCTCGTAGGGGTTCAGGTCCTCCCGCCCTAGGTTCTCCACCAGGGCCAGGAGGCGGGCCTCTCCCTCCGAGACCTCCAGGACCCGGACCGGGACCTCGGTGAGGCCCGCCATCTGGGCCGCCCGGTACCGCCTCTCCCCGGCCACGATGGCGTACCGCCCGTCCCCCAGGGGGCGCACCAGGAGGGGCTGGAGGACCCCCTTCTCCCGGATGCTCTCGGCGAGGGCCTCGAGGCCCTCAAACCGCCTGCGGGGCTGGGCCTCTGGGACGAGGGCTGAAAGGGGCAGGTGGGATGTGGCGGGGCTTTTGGCCTCCTCTACCAGGCCCTTCAGGTAGGCGCGGATGGCGCTCACGCCACCACCTCCTCAAAGCGGAACACCCTCTTGAGCAGGAAGTCCGCCAGTTGGGCCACCTCCTCGGCGGCCTCCCGATCCCCGGTGAGCTGGATGGGTACCTGCCCTTCGGTAGCCCTTCGGTGAGGGCCAGGGCGGTAGGCTACGCGCGGGGCCACGGGCGCGATGTCCTCCAACTCCCCGAGGGCCTGGAGGATGCGGTTGTCCCCCTGGGTCCTGGCATCGTACTTGGTGGGGATGAAGGCCGCGATGATGTGGCTTCTGCCCGCCACCCCTTCGGGATCCACCTTCCGGAGGGCTTCCCGGTACTCCTTGGCCACCTGGACCACCGCTCCTAGGGCCTGGATGCCCTTAGCGCCGGTTTCCACGGGAACCAGTAGGCCATCCCCCGCCAAGGCGGCCATCACCGCCAGGGAACCCAGGGAGGGAAGGGAGTCCACCAGCACCAGGTCGTACTCCCCCTCTACCCTTTCCAGGGCCGTGCGCAGGGCCAGGGCTCCCAGAGGCTTCCGGTCTAGTTCCAGCTCCCCCACGGCCAGGTTCACCGAGGCGGGGATCAGGAAGAGGTTCCGGCCCACCTGCCTGGGGCGGGGAAGGAGGTCCTGGCGGATGACCTTGAGGAGGGTCTCCTCCTCCGCCACGGAGCTGGGGTCCACCCCCAACCAGGCGGTGAGGTTGGCCTGGGGGTCGGCGTCCACCAGGAGCACCCGGTACCCCCTCGAGGCCAGCTCAAACCCCAGGTCGCGGGCCAGGGAGGTCTTTCCCGCCCCCCCAGCGTGGGTGAAGAAGGTGTGGGTCTGGGTGCCCTGCTCGGGCCCGTCCACCACCTCGGGGATGTACCAGTAGTGGCCCAGGCGAACGGCCTCCACCCGGCCCTCCCTAATCCACTTCCGCGCTAGACTCTCCGACATGCCCTCCTTGCGGGCCCACTCCAGGAGGGGGATCAGCCTTTCCCTGCGCATGGTAGAAGCCTACCGGATAGGTGCGCCCAAGCGCAAGACGTCGTATGGAACCACGCTTTGCCCGCACCCCTCCCTGGGCCTGCGACGGGACCCCGCGGAGGGCTCGAGGGGGAAAACGGAATATGCGCCGAGCCCAGTCCTGACCTCAGTTAACCCGAGCCGCTGGGTCCCTCCCCCGGTGTCCTCTCTGTTGATGGGGAGAAGATTTTCACTTAGGAGAATTGTGGATAACCGTAGCTACGGATGACCGGATGCTCAGCTTTTAAGGAATGAATCCGCGTTCCTGATGACCATTTTTAATCATCAAAAAACCACATTCTTTTGACGACTTATTTGATCATCAACAGGGCGGAGGCCATTTGCGATGAGGAAGGCTTTTCCGGGGCGCGAACTCCCCAAGTCTTCCGATAAAAGGGCCCCTTTCTCCCCAAGTCTTCCGATACCAGCTCCCCAAGTCTTCCGATAGGGGAGGGTGCCAACTCCCCAAGTCTTCCGATAGCAATTCCCCAAGTCTTCCGATACCAGGACCGGCCAACTCCCCAAGTCTTCCGATACCAACTCCCCAAGTCTTCCGATAGTTCACCTATAGGGGATGAATGGGCTTCTGGAGGGAAAAATTCCCCTTTCGCCCTCCCGGGCACCCCAAGTCTTCCGATACCCAGGTCCCCTCAGTCGGGAAGACCTTTGCGGAATTTATCCAGCCAATCATCCAGCTTGTTGGCCGCAAGGGCCTCCTTGAGCTCCTCCACCAGCCGCCTCGGCTCCACCGCTCCCGTCTCCATGAGCCGGGCCAGGTCCTCCAGCTCTCCCACGCTCACCCGGGAGCGGAGGACGAGGTTGGCCACCTGCAACGCCCGCCGTATCTGGGCCTCGAGGGGCATGGCGGCCCACTCCTGGGCGGCCTCCTCCTCCAGCCGCCGCGCCTCCTCCTCCTCCTGCGCCGCTTGCTTCCGGGGTGGGCGCTTGGTGCGGAGGGGCCTCTCGTACTTGCCCGTGTCATCCCGGATCACATCCACGAGGAAGCCCAGGCGGTTCTTGGGCCGGTAGCCCTCCTCCAGGATCGCCCGGTAGCGGTCCAGACGCTCCCGGATGTGGGCCAGGGGGTACCGCCGGGCCAGGGAGTAGGCGGAGGTAAAGGAGAGGCCCTCCGCCACCAGGAGGTTCACCGCCTCGGCGTCGGGGATCCCCCCGGCCTCCTCGCCGAAGACGTAGACGATGGCCTGGTGCTGGCCGCGACCCACGTACTCCACGGATCGCAGGTACCGCCTTTCCAGGAGTTCCCGGTGGGCGGGCTCCAGGGTGCGGCGCACCTTGTCGGGGCGCTTGTGGACGATCTTGCAGGCCGCCGCCCACTCCATGAGCCTCACCTCGAGGCGGTCCAGGGGCTCCTGGTGTTCAGGCGACAGGCGCTGGGCGTCCAGGAGCCGGTAAAGGGCCCGGCTCAGGGGCCGCTTGAGGCTCGCCATGAACTCGATGTCTATGGGCTTGGTGTACCGGTTCTGGAGGGACCGCACGATCTCCTTGGCCAGGGTGATCCGGATCACGCTGGAGCGGTCCAGCCTCCCCTCCCGGCTACTGGTGAACTCCAGCTTGTCGACGTAGCGGAAGGTCACGCTTTGCCAGCGCCCGTCCGCCCGCCAGGCCTCGGAGAGAACGTAGGTGGCCGTGGTGAGACGGAGAAGGCTCTCCTTGAGGGCCCGGTAGTAGTAGCCCGAGGTGTCAAAGCCCATGAGCTTCAGGATCTGGTAGGCGGTGGTGGTGAAGGTGCCGTCGGGGGGGCTTCCGGCGTTTAGGTAAAGGGCGATGAGGGCCAGGGAGACCTCGTTGTCCAGGCCGTGGGGGACGCCCCCCACGCTGGGGCTGGCGTAGCAAGCCAGCTTCACCGGTTTGCCCAGGACCTCGAACTCCTCCTCCCAGGAGGCATAGCCCTCGGGAATCCTCTCCTGGATGGAGATCAGCCCCAGCCGCGCCGCATTGGCCTCGTCGAACTGGCGGGGCTCCTTGAGGTCCAGGAGGGGAGGGGTGTCCTTGCTTCGCCTTCGGGCCATCCGGAAGGCATTCTAACCCAAAGGGAGAGGCCTGGTCCGATTGGGGAGCTTGAAGCCTTGGGCCTCCAGGGTCTTCAGCGGGTCGGCGAGGTACGGGCTACGCCCGTGACCTACCCAGATGTGGGTAGCCACCAGGTTAGCTCCGAAGGGGCTATCTTGCGGGTTTCTGCGCCAAGATGGTAAAGGGGGTGCTCCCGGTGGGAGTTCATAGCATCTCCCTTTTTCACATCCAGGTGCTCCAGATCAAGTAGCACACGAAGGGATGTGATGGGTTACGGAACGGTCCCACTCCAGTGAAACCTCCCTTGTACGCCTTCTTCCACCTCACCTCGCCCAAGACCCAGGCCGTCCCCCGGGGCGTTCCCAAGCCCCCTTCCCCTCCCCCTGGTCTCTGGACCGCTAAGCCTTCCCTCACCTGGACCCTCGGCTTCCCGAAGGCCCTTTGGAAGAGACCTTCTCGGGATCTGGAGGACCTTTTGGCGCAAGAGGACTACTTCTGAACGCCCCCGGCATGGCCCAGCTAAAGGGGCGGGTGCTTGCGCCCCCGGCAGGGGCCAAGCGGCGGAGCGGGGACCATGGTTTGGGCGAGGCCCGGGGGCGGCGTAGGACCCAATGAGGATCCCCTTACTTTCCCCTATCAAGGGGGGTCGATTTCCATATCTGGGGGGTTTACTTAAGGCCGAAGAAGGCCTCCAGAGCATTCCAAGCTTGCCTAACGTGGTGGCGCATTGCGTTCTCCGCCCCTTCGGGGTCTTTAGTTCGGATGTGCTCTAGAATGAATCCGTGCTCCACTAAGGACGCGGGGAGGCGCCCCGGAAGCGCGGCTGTGGTGCTTATTAGAAGGCGAACCAGGCCGTTGAGATTCTCCGCCGCTTGGCGCAGGCGTTCGTTTCCGGATGCTTCCCAGAGCGTGCGGTGAAACGCCAGGTCTAGGTCGCCATAGGCCTCGAGATCCCCCCGCCCAGCGGCTTCTTCCTGGGTCCTCAGAAGAGCCTCTAGGCGCTCGCCCAGGGTCCTCTCCCCCCGAAGGGCGGCCAGGCGTGCGGCCAAGCCCTCCAAGGCTTCTCGCAGCTCATAGATCTCCCGCACATCCCGGGGGCTTGGGGCGGGCACCTGGTAGCCCTTATGGGGCATCGCCTGAACGAGTCCCTCGCGGGCCAGGGCCGCCAAGGCCTCCTTGATGGGGGTGGGGGAGAGGCCCAGGGCCTCCGCCAATTCCCGGACCACAAGGCGGGTCCCCGGGGGGTACTGGCGGGCCAGGATCGCCCTGCGCAAGGCGCGATAGGCCTGGGTGGACAGGGTATCGCGCTGGATGGTGGCTTTGGGTTCCATTTGGTTCCCACTTTAAGGGGTGGGGCTTGACAGGTCAAGATTTGAGATTTAAAATCCCAAAGCAAGGAGGCCCAATGCGCAAGGCGGCAGCCCACAAACGGGAGGACCATGTGGCCGTGGCCGTGGCGGA
>NZ_QURO01000002.1 GCF_003426945.1 Thermus sediminis | reverse complement strand
GCTTGGTGAAGCCCCTACCCGAGCAGGACCACCCGGAGCTTCCCCTCGTACCGGGCGAGGTCGGCGTCCGTGGTCCAAAGCTCCCTCGCCCCGCCTCCAGGGCCGTGGCCAGCACCAGGGCGTCCACCAGGGGCAGGTAGAGGCCGTGGGAGAGCCGGGCCGCCCGCTCCCCGATGGTCCAGTCCGGCCAGACCACCCGGCAGACGGCGGGGATGGCTTGGAGGAGGAGCTCCGAGTCTTCCTTGGCCAGGGCGCCCTTTAAGCTCAGGCGCAGGAGCTCCACCAGGGAGAGGCCCGACACCACCCCCTCCCCCTCCCCTTCCGCCAGGGCCCGCCACAGGGCCCCGGCCTCCTCGTGCCCCTCCAGAAGGCGGAGGAAGAAGCCGGTGTCAAGGGCGGTCACGCCGCCCCTCCTCCAGGAGGCGGTGGGCCTCCTCGGCCACCCGGACCTTCCCGGCCCGCTCCAGGACCTTCAGGCCCAGGGCCTTGCGCCGGCGCTCCTTGAGGTAGGCCTCCAGGGCCTCGGCGGTGAGGGCGCTCATGGACTTGCCCTCGTTCTCCGCCGCCTGCCGGAGGAGGCGGGCCAGGTCCTCGGGAATGTGGACGGTTAGGCGCATACAGGAAGAGCATAACACGGGAGGGAAGGGGCTGGGTCCGGGGCCGCGGGGCCCCTAGCCCTGGCCCCCGGGCTTTTCCAGGGAGTCCAGGGCCTCCTCAGTTGCAGACTTACAGACTTACAGACTCCGTAACTTCCAGACTTACAGACTACCGAACTTACAGACTCTGTTAGTCTGGAAGTATGTTCGTGGGCCGGAAGGAGGAGGGGCGGGCGGTCCTCCTCTCGGTGCGGGCCGGGAGGGGGGTGGTGCTCTCCGCCCCGCCGGGGTACGGGAAGACGGCGCTCCTCAGGGAGCTCCTCCCCGCCCTCGAGGCCTGGGCCCCCGTGGTGTGGACGGAGCGGGTGGCTCCCTTCGGCACCTTCCTCAAGGACCTCTTCCGGGGCCTCTGGGACGCCGGGGTGCCCGTGGAGGGGGTGGGACGGGGGAAGGACCTCGAGGCCGACCTCAAGGCCTGGCAGAGGCGCTACCCGGGGAACGAGGAGAAGGCCCGGAGCCTGGTGAAGGCCTTGCGGCGCCCCGAGGGGGTGAACCCCATCACCCTGGTGGTGGACGACGCCACGGGCCTCACCCCGAGTATGGTCCCCTGGCTCGTGGCCTTCGCCGAGGCCGCCACCCTGGTCCTCGCCGTCCACCCGGAGACCCTGAGGAAGGCGGGCACCAAGCGGCTCTGGATGCGCCTGGACCGGGTGGACCTCCCGCCCCTCTCCCCCAAGGAGACCCGGGAGCTCGCCCGGGCCCTGGTGGAGCGCTACGGGGTGGTAGCCGAGGACCTCGAGGCCTACCTCAACCGGGTGGTGAGCCTCTCCGGCGGGGTGCCGGGGGAGGTGGAGCGCCTGGTGCGCTACGTGAGCGCCGAGGACATCGTGCGCAACCGGGACGTGGGCACGGGCTACGCCGAGGGCCTGGCCCGGCGGGAGGAGCGGGGCATCGCCCTGGCTCCCATCCTCTTGGTGGCAGGGGGCGTGGCTATCGCCGCCCGCTACCTGGGCCTGGCCCGGGGCGAGATGGACCTCTATGTGGCCGGGGGGCTGGGCATCGCCGCCTTCGTGGTCCTCTCCCCTTGGCTCAGGAAGGTGGTGGTGGCCCGGTGAGGACGGAGATGGAGGAGTTCCTGCGGCTCTTGGAGGAGGCCTCCGTGGTGCGGGTGGACGGGACCGGCCAGTACTACCTCCTCCGGCACCCGGAGGTGGGCTGGAGGCTCTACCAGAAGGGCATTGAGGCCGCCTTCCTTCTTGCCGAGGGAGAGAAAGCGCTCTACTGGGCCCCGGAGTTCCGGGTGCCGTTGCCGGAGGTGGTGTGATGGCGTGCCCCATGTGCGGCGGGACGAGGCGCATCGCGATCCGCCTCCCCGATGGCCGGGAGCTGGAGACGGCCTGCCTGGAGTGCCTGGACCGGGAGGCGGAGGACTTTGAGGAGGACGATGAAGGGGGCGTCTTCGTTCCCTGGGAAGTGCTGGACCTGGTTTAGGGCCCTTCTCTTCGCCCTCCTCCTCCCCGCCCTGGCCCAGGGCCTCACCGAGGGGCAGGCCCGCCTCCTGGACCGCCTGGCGGAGGAGGCCCTGAAGGCGGATCCCGCCTACCTCCAGGCCCTCGCCGACCTCGAGGCCGCCCGGGCCTCCCTCGGAATACTCGGGGCGCTCTCCGCCGAGGCGGGGGCCGCCCTGGCGGGGGAGTACGGGCAGGTGGCCCCCTCCTACCGCCTAGCCCTCAGTCTGAACCTGGCGGACCTCTTCCGGGACAAGGGCCCCGCCCTCCGGGCCCTCGAGGCCCGCGCCGAGGCCGCCCGGCGGGAGGCGAGGGTGCGGGTGGCGGAGGCCTTCTTCCGGTGGCTCGCCGCCCGGGAGGCGGCCCGGACCGCCGCCGACGGGGTGGAGGCCCGGGAGGCTGAGCTAAAGGCCCTCCAGGCCCGGGCCCGGGTGGGGGCCGCCGCCCCCCACGAGGTCCTGGCCGCCGCCGAGAGGCTCTCCCAGGCCCGCCTCGCCCTCTACCGGGCCAACCTGGACCTGGCCTTGGCCTTGGAGGACCTGGCCCGGGCCGTGGGCCTGCCCCTGGACGCCCTGAGAGGGCTTCTGAGGCCCCTGGAAGAGGAGGGGGGCACTCCTGGTACCCCCCGGCCCCCCAAGGGGCCTTAAAAGGCTTTTAGGAGGGAAAGGTGCGGTTTTTGGGAGCTATTCTGCTTATACTCCTCCCCGCCTGCGAGGCCCCGGTGGCCGAGCACCGGGAGGAGGTGCCCCTCCGCCTCTTCCGCTGGGAGGGGGAGAGCCCCCTCGTGGAGACCCTCCCCGCCGAGCCCCTCCGGGTGGAGGTCCGGCTCTACCGGGCGGGGCGGGAGCTCTCCGCCCACCTCCGGGCCCTGGGGGGCCTCGAGGCCGAGGGGGACCTGGCCCTGGTGCTGGAGGAGGGGGGGCGGGCGGTGGCCGAGGCCTTCGGGGAGGGCCGGACCGTGAGGGGGCGGGCGGCCTTCCTCCGGGCGGCGGGGCGGGCCAGGGGCCCGGTCTGCGCCTTCTGGCTGGTGAGCCTCTCCCCGGACCCCTTCCGGGAGGGGGCGCTGGAGGTGCGGAGCTACGAGGCCTCGGGGAGGCTCTGCGAGGAGGAGCGGTGAGGGTGGAGGAGCTGGAGCGCCTGCGCCGGAGGGTGGCGGAGCTTGAGGCCGAGCGGGAGAAGCTCCTCGCCCGCCTCGCCTACCTCGAGGCCCTCGCCCGCCCGGGCGCCCGGGGTGGGGTCCTCTCCCGGGAGCGGGCCCTGGAGCTTCACGGCCTCCTCTCCGCCGTCTGGCTGGAGCTGAACGA
Source organism: Thermus sediminis (assembly GCF_003426945.1). NCBI lineage: Bacteria > Thermotogati > Deinococcota > Deinococci > Thermales > Thermaceae > Thermus > Thermus sediminis. Next base: position 25,082 of record NZ_QURO01000002.1, on the reverse strand, counting down.
GCTCCACCCCGCCCGGGTGCCGGAGCTGGACCGGGCCCTGAGGATCCTGGAGGAGGCCCTTAGGCGATGACCGCCGGGACCCACCTCGCCGGGGCGGCCCTCACGGCGAGCCTCCTCCGGGGCCTGGGGGTGGAGGTGGGCCTCCTGGAGGGCCTGGCCCTGGCCTGGGGGGCGGTGATGCCCGACCTGGACACCACCACCTCGGGCCCCGGGAAGTTCGTCCGCCCTCTCTCCTCCTTCCTGGAGCGGCGCTTCGGCCACCGCACCCTCACCCACTCCCTTCCCTTCCTCCTCGCCCTCGCCCTCCTCCTCCTTCCCCTCCGCCAGGCGGCCCCGGGGGCCTACTGGGCCTTCCTCTCCGGCTACCTCTCCCACCTCCTCCTGGACACCCTCAACGTGAACGGGGTGCCCCTCCTCTGGCCCTGGCGGGTGCAGTTCTTCTTCTTCCCCTCCCGGGAGTGGCGGATCCGCTACGCCTCCCCCCAGGAGGCCACCCTGGCCCTCTTCCTCGCCCTCTTCGCCTTCGCCCTCTGGCCCCTATCGGGCCAGGGCTTCGCCTCCGCCTTCCGCCACCTGGTGGGGACGCCGGAGGTGGCCGTGCTGGACTACCTGGACTGGCGGGACCGCTGGGAGGTCTGGGCCGAGGTGAGGGGCTTCAACCGCGAGACCCAGGAGCCCGTGGAGGGGCGCTTCCTGGTGGTGGAGGCCCTGGGGCGGGAGGGCGTCCTGGTGGAGGACGAGCTGGGCCGCACCCTGGCGGTGAGCCGGGACGGCCAGGTGGTGGCCTACCGGGTGCGCATGGTCCGGGGGAGGCCCCAGGTCCTCAGGGAGTGGCGGCTTGACCTCTCGGGGAGGCTCCTCGCCGACCTCCTGCAGGCCCTCCCCCGCTCCGCCCGGAGGGTCTGGATCACCGGGGAGGCCCGCCCCGCCACCGCCCCCCGCCCCTCGTCCCCCCGGTGGGCACCCACCCCCGGGTGGAGGCCTCCGAGAGCCCGCCCCGCCTCCGCTTCCACGCCGCCCGGCCCGAGGACCTGGCCCCCCTGGCGAGCCTCTACCTTCAGGCGGGGAGCGCCGTGGTGCGGGCCCAGTTCGCACCCGGGGAGGAGGGGGAGCTTTACCTCCCCGACCTCCCCCAGGCCCCCACGGTCCACCCCCTGGTCATCTCTCTCCCCTCCCTGGCGGGCCTTCTGGTGCGCCCTGGAGACCGGGTGGCCGAGGGGGAGCCCATCGCCCGCAGGGTGGACGAGGCTCCCCTGGCCGACCTGAAGGACCAGGCCGGAGCGAAGCGGCAGGAGGCCCAGCGCCTGGAGGAGGAGATGGCCCGGCTGGAGGAGCGGTGCCGGGCCGAGCGGGAGGCCCTGAAGGGGGAGATGGCCCGCCTCGAGGACCAGGTGGGCCGTCTGCGCTACCTGGTGAGCGTGGGGGCGGAGGCCCCCCTGCGCCTCTCCGAGGCCGAGGGGCGCCTGGAGGAGGCCCGGGCGCGGCTCACCCGCCTGGCCGTCTCCTGCGCCGGGGATAGGGCCCGCCTCGAGGCCAGCCTGCGGGAGGCCCGCCTGGCCGAGGAGCGCCTGCGGAGGAGGCTGGCCCGGGCCGAGGAGGCCCAGCTCATCCGGTCCCCCGTGGCGGGCCGGGTGGGCGAGGTGAAGGTGCGGGACCTCAGGCCGGGGGAGGTGGTGGTGGAGGTGGTCATCGTGGGGGAGAGGGAGTAGGCCATCCCCACATCCCCACCCCCCTCGCCCTCGCCTCCCGGGCGGCCTGGAGGTAGAGCTCGGCGTAGCGGACGTTGGGGGGCACGGTGTAGGGCTCAGCCCACCCCACCCGGACCAGCTCCAGGTTCACCTGAAGGAAGCGCCGGCCCCGGTAGGTCCAGTCCCCCCGGGGGTCCTCCAGGTAGAGGTAGGCCAGCACCCTCCGGTACCGGTCCCGCTCCTGGACGTCCAGCTCCACCCACACCTTCCTCCCCTGGAGCAGGCGGGCGAGGAAGGCCTTGGCCTCGAGGCCCAGCCGCACCTCCTCGGGGCCCGCGGTGCGGTGGTTGTAGGTGCTCTCCGGGGCGTCAATCCCGATGAGGCGCACCGGCCCTAGGCCCTGAAGCTCCACCGTGTCCCCGTCCACCACACGGAGGACGGCCACCGGGCCCTGGAGCCTGCCCTCCGGGGCGAGGGCCAGGACCAGGGCGAGCAACCAGGGGAGAAGCCCGAGCGCTCTTGAGCCCACCCCCTCAGCCTATCCGGTCCGCCGCAGCCTCCCCCACCCCTTCCCCCACCCCCTGCCCCCGCCCCCCTTCCCGTCGGCCTCTCCCCGAAGGGGGGCGGGGGAGAGAGGAAGCTTCTTCCCTTCCCGCGCCGGGCTGGGCCCCATTGTAGGGCGCTCCGGGCCTCCGGCAAGGCCAGGCCCCTTCGGGGTGGGGCCCCTACCCCAGCCTTGCCTCCGGCCCTCCGCGCCCCCTTTTGGGGCCCTTGCGCCCGGCGCGGGAAAAGTGGCGCGGGCCAAAGGCAGGTGGTGGCGGTGTCCCAGGTTTTCCCTCTCTCCGGCGTGGTGGCGGTGGCTGGCTCCCGGTACGGCTCCCCCTGGCCAGTGTCCCCGGTGGTCCGCCTGGTGGTGGCCTCAGGGGGCGTGGTGCGGGTGGGGGATCAGCGGGGGGTGGATGCGGCCGTGCGCGCGGCCTGCCCCTCCGCCGTGGTGGTGGAGGCTTCCCGCTTCTCCGGGCCCCCCGCCGCCCGGCTTCACCAGCGCACCCGGGCCGTGGTCCTCGGCCACCCGGGCCTCGGCCTGCCCCCGCCTCCGCCCTTCTGGTCTTTCCCCCGGTGGGGGGCGCTCCCGCTTTGGGGCCTGGCTCCTCCCTGGCCCTCCGCCTGGCCCTCGAGGCCCGCCTCCCCGTCTGGGTGGCCGGGGAGCCCCGGCCCCAGGGGCCGGGGTGGGTTCCCCTCGCCCTGGCCGGGGTGCCGGGGTGGGCCCTGCCCCCTGTTCAGGGAGGGCTTTTTTAGCTCAGAAGGCTTGACAAATCATCTTTTATGTCATATTATAAGGACGGAAACGGAGGCCGGGACCCCGCCAAGAGCCAGGCCTCCGGGTTCCAAAGGAGGAAACCATGAAGCAGGTTAGCACGCAGGAAAAGGTTCTCACTAGGGACGAGGCCGTTCAGCAGGCCGCTTGGGCCATCGCCCGCGCCCGGGAGAAGCTCGCCGAGCTCTACGGCTGGGCCCTCGCCGGGGAGGCCACGAGCTGGGTGGCCCCCGCCATCCTGGCCCGGGACATCCTCGAGGCCCTGGAGGAGGCCCGCGCCCTGGCCACCGCCTTCGCGGACGTGCTGGCGTTTGGCGAGACCGTGGGCGCCTTCCTGGAGGAGGCCCGCCTCGAGGCCGCCCGCATCCTCCGGGAGAAGGAGCCTGCCCAGCCCGCCGGGGAAGAGGAGGTGCCCTTCTAATGCGCGCCCTCGCCCTTCTCCTCGCCCTTCTCCTCCTCCTCTCCGCCCCCGCCTCGGCCCTCGGCCCCCAGGATCCCGGCCGGGTGTCTCCCCTCTCCGATGAGGTGAAGGGCCTCGGCCCCGGCACCAGGTAGCCCGCGCGGGGGGCGGGGCCCGCCCCGCCCCCCCTTCCAGGAGGAAGCTGTGAGCGAGAACCTGACCCAGACCCAGACCGAGGAGCTCAAGGCCCGCGTGGATGAGGTTCTGGAGGCCCTCAGGGACCGGGCCCGGGCCCTCATCGCCGCCATCGCCGCCCACGCCGAGGCCAGGTTGGCCCTCGAGGCGGCCCAGGACGACCTGGAGGACGCCCGCGCCCGGGCCATCCGGGAGGGCCTCGAGGGGAAGAACGAGGCCCAGCGCCAGGCGGAGCTCCTGGAGAAGACCCGGGAGCAGGAGGAGGCCTACAGGAGTGCCCGGAGCGTGTACCGGGTGGCCGAGGCCAACCTGGAGATGGCCCGGGTGGCCTGGGCCCTGGAGAAGGAGGCCCTTCGCGCCCTCGCCGCCCTCCTCTCCCGGGAGGCCTGAGGGAGGCCCCGGCCTCGCCTGCCCCCCGCGAGGGGGGCGGCGGGCCGGGGCGCGCCCTTGCCCACCACCCGCCGCGGGCGCGGGACTTCCCTCCGGGCCGGCGCTCGGCCCCCGGGCCGCCGCGCCGTGCACGCCGCCGCGGTCCAGCTGACGCTCGGCCCGGGGGCCGCCCTCGGGGGCTCGCTCCGCGCGCCGTGCACGCCGCCGCGCGGAAGCTTCGCCCCCTCGGGACGCGCCGGCCCCTGCCCGCCGTTAAGCTATGGGCGTGCCTAGGCGTCCTCTGTACCAGCCCGAGAGGTTCAAGGGCCTCCCCTGCTCCGCCCGGCTGGTCTGGTTCCACATCTGGGCCCTTGGGGAGGGAGAGTACTCCGCCCGGGAGCTGGCCCAGGAGCTGGAGATGAGCCCGGACGCCGCCGCCCGGGCGCTCCGCCTCCTGACCGAGCGGGGGCTCCTGGAGGTGGTGCGTCCTCCTGCTGGCTCCAGGGCGGGAGCTTACCGGGTGGCCCGGGGCGTCCCTACCTCGCCTCCCACTTCCTCTCCGGGTCTAGCCTGAGCACCTCCCCCTCCCACCGCACCGCCTCCCGGTCGGCCAGGAGGTCCCTGGCCCTCGAGGCCGTCATGTGAAGCCGCTCCCTCACCCCGGGGCCGTCCTCCCCCCAGAGCCTGAGCGCCGCCTCCCGCCAGGGGAGGGGGCCCTCCTTGAGGAGCAGGGCCAGAAGCGCAAAGGCCTTCCCCGAGCCCTCCAGGAGCACCTCCCGCCTGCCCACGAGGAGGCCGGGGGGGCTTTCCCGCAGGACCACCTTAGGCTTCTCCGGGGCCTTCCGGGCCCTGAAGAGCGCGAGCCCCCTCTCCTCAGCGAGGGCGAAGAGGTCGGGGAAGCCCAGGGCCTCCTCCGCCAGGGGATAGGGGCCGATGGCCTGGGCCTCCTGAAGGAGGGCCAGGGCGCCCTCCTCCTTCCCCTCCCGGCGGGAGAGCTCCGCCAGGGCCACCAGCACCCGGGCGCGGGCCGGGGCGTGGGTGTCCAGAAGCTCCAGGGCCTCCCCGGCGGCCTTGCGGGCCTCCTTGCGCCAGCCCAGGGCCAGGTAGCAGGGGGCGAGCTCCGCCAGGGCCGCCCCCCTCCGGGCCCCCTCCCCGGCGAGGCGCAGGGCCTCCTCCAGGCGCTCCCTCCCTTGGGCGGGTCTTCCCATAAGCCGCAGGGTGGTGCCGAGCGCCCTCAGGGCCACCACCCGGTCGTCGGGATCCAGCCGACCCGCCACCGCCTGCCGGGCCCGGAAGAGGGCCTCCCTCAGCTCCCCCCTGGCCCGGTGGACGGAGGAGAGCAGGACCAGGACCCGGTTGCGGAAGCTCCCCAGGGCCTTGACCCGGACCACGGCCAAGGCCTCCTCCGCCCGGCGCAGGGCCCAGCCCGTCCTGCCCCGGTGCAGGTGGGCCACCCCCAGGCCGTGGAGGGCCCAGGCCCGGCCCAGGTGGTCCTCCTCCGCCTCAAAGAGGTCCAGGGCCCGCCTCAGGGCCTCCTCCGCCTCCTCCCAGCGCCCGGCCCGGAAGAGGAGGGCCCCCAGGTCCTGCCACACCCACCCCGCCCGCTCCCGGGCCAGGGAGGCCGCCCGCCGCACCAGCCGCAGCCCCTCCTCGTCCCCCAGGTGCCAGCGGGCCCAGCCCTTCAGCCTCAGCCACTCGGGGTTTTGGGGTTGGGGGTCCTGGTCCAGAGCGGCCTCCGCCTCCCGGTAGCGCCCGAGCTGGAGGAAGAGGCGGACGGCCTCGAGGTCCACCCCCTCCGGGCTCACCAGGGGCCTTCTCCTGCGCGGCGCCCGGTTTTGCCGATGAGCATCGGAAATTGCAGAGAATCTGCTAACTTCCCCCCTCTTTCCGGCCATCTTGGGGGAGCATTCTACACCCGGGGTTTTTCCTCTAGATGGGTGTTGCCAGCGCCTTCGGTTTTTCAAGTGAAATCTATAACGCCTGTTGGCATGCCTCAGTTGACCCCATTGACCCTTCTCTCTGGAGGTGGTAGCTAGAGGGGAATGGTCCCACCCTGGAGCCCCACCCCTTGCCAACCCTGGGCCCGGTATAATGGCGGGCAATGGGAAGACCGGGCCCCCTGGGGGCCCAAGGCGGCAGGGCCGCGTGAGGACCAAAAAGAGAGGCTCCCGCTGGGAGGGAACCAAATTCCAGCAACCTTTTCCTTCGCCTAAGGTTATCCCCTCCCAGCGGGAAAGGCAATAGGCGCCAAGGCGGCGCGCGGGGGAGTGCCGTCTCCGACGCGCGAAACGGGAGGGGTTTATGCCCCAAGAAGGAGTTGAAGGGAAGAGCTATAAAGAACAGCCGGAAGGACTCAGCGAGCGGGGCCGGGCCTTCCTCGAGGCCCTGGCCCGGAGGAAGCGGGCGAGGGGCGAGGAGCTTCCGCCCCTCTACCTGAAGCTCCTGGAGGGGGCCGCGCCCCCGGAGGAAGGGGGCCACGAGCCCCCGCCCGAGGAGGCGCCTCCCCCGGAGGACCTCCGCCGGAAGCTCCGGGAGGCGCCGCCTTCCCCGGCCCTCCCCACCCGGGAGGAGCTTTCCGCCTCCCCGCCCCCGCCCGAGTGGAAGCGGGACGCCTGGGACCTCGCCGACCGCCTCCTGGCGGAAGGGGAGCGGCGGGGCACCCTGCCAGGGCTTTCCGAGCGGGAGCGGAAGGTGTACCGGACCCTCCTCGCCCTGGGCCTCGAGGTCCTGGCCCGGAGGCTGGGCCCGGGGAGGCCCCTGCCCAAGAACCTGTCCCAGGTCTCCCTCTTCGCCGTGAACGACGCCCTTTCCGTGGCCCTGGGGATCCCCCCGGCCTCCCTCTACCGGGTCCTGGCCTCCCTGGAGGCCAAGGGGCTCATCCGAAGGAGCGCCTGGCGCACCCCGGCCACCCTCCGAGGCCGGACGGGGGTCTACGCCGGCGGGACGCTTTACGCCGTGCGCCTGCCCCACCGGGAGGCCCGCCCCCGCCTGGACCCGGAGGACTTCCGCCACCCCTGGCGGGACCTGGAGGAGGACGCCCGCCGGGGGCGCACCGCCTGGAGCCTGAGAGAGTCATATACAAGTCCTCCTAAGGAGGACTCCGGGGTCCTGGAGCTTTTGCTTGGGTTCTCGTTATCCCCTGGCGAAGCTGAAGACCCGTTAGCTATAGACTCTCTCACCGCCCTCCTGCGGGCCCGCCCCGCTGAGCGCCGGGCCCTGGTGGGGGCCCTCGCCCTCTCCCTGGCCCGGGAGTTCCGGGATCCTGGGAGCGTGCGCTTCTACGCCTGGGTCCTCTGGAACGCCCTCCGGGCGGAGCTCTACGGCCTGATGGAGGGGGCCCTCGAGGCCGTCGCCTGGGCGGTCCGGCGGGCGCGGGAGGCCGCGGCCAAGGCCCTCTGGAGCCCGAGGGGCGAGTGGGTCCGCCGCCCCGGGGCCCTCCTCGCCCACCTCCTCCGGGAGCGGGGCCTCCTGGAGCTCTTCCGCCAGGCCCCCCAGTGGCGGGTGGCGTAGGGCTCCCGCCGGGCTAAGCTGGAGGTAGCCCATCCAGGGCCTCTGGGGGTGGCTTGTGTATCAAGACTGGCTGTTCAAGGACTGCCCAGGGGGCTGGCGCCTCCGCTACCGCCGGAACGGGGGCGGCTACGAGGCCTCCCGGGACGGGGAGAGGTGGGAGAAGGTCCCCTCGGTCACGGAGGTTACGGGGCGCCTGAACAAGAACCTTCAGGACTGGGCCGTGCGCCAGGTGGTGGAGTACCTCCAGGGGGAGCTGGTCCCGGGGCTGGTCCTCACGGAGGAGGAGGTGAACCGCCTCCTGGACGGTGCGTCCAAAGCCCACCGCCTGGCCGCGCAGAGGGCCGCCGGGCGAGGCGCCGACCTCCACGCCTGGGCGGAGGCCTACCTCAAAGGGCAAAGGCCTCCCTTCCCCGAGGAGGAGCCCCTTCGGGGGATGGCCCTCGCCCTGGCGGACTGGTGGGACGGGAACGGGGGCGAGGCCCTGCGCTCCGAGGAGGCGGTCTTCCACCCGGAGCACCGCTACGCCGGGCGGGTGGACCTGGTGGCCCGGCTGGGGGGGAGGGTGGTGGTGGTGGACCTGAAGACCTCCCCCCGGGCCTACCCGGAGCACCTCCTCCAGGTGGGGGCCTACGCCCTGGCCCTCCGGGCGGAGGGGGTGGCGGTGGAGGGGGGCTTCGTGCTGGCCCTGAGGGAAGGCTTAAGCCTCCAGGAGGTCCCCCTGGAGGAGGCGGCGCAGGCCTTCCTGGGGCTCCTGGCCGTCCACCGCTTTCTGAAGGTCCTCGAGGCTACCCCCTGAGCACCCGCTTGTACCACACCTTAAGGGCCTCGAGGTCCCAGGCCACCACCGCCCGGCTCCCGTCGGGGTACCACCGCACCTCGTGCCGCCTCGGGAACTCGGGCAGGAGCCGCTCCACCTTGGGCCACCAGAGGGCCAGGGCCTCGGGCCTCAGCACCAGGTAGTAGGGCCCTTCCCCCACCAGGCCCATCACCTGCCCCTTGGGGAGGGGCGGGGGCAGGCCGAGGCCCCCAGGGGCCTCCTCCTCCGGGGCCCGCCACACCCGCACCGGGTCCCGCCTCGGCCTCCCCTCCCCGGGGGGGCGCGCCTCCTTCGGGGGCTTCGGGGGCCTTCGGGCCCGGGCGGGGCGGGCCTTTGGGCCTCCTCCCGGCGCCCCTCGGCCTCCTCGGGGCGGCCCCCTTCCCCCGCCTCCCCTCCAGGTGCGGGTTCCGGTCCCCCTCTATGGGCTCGGGGAGGGGCCTCCCCCCCTTCCGGGCCAGGACCCACTTCCCCAGGGGGAAGGCCCGCTCGGCGAGGAGCCTCCCCCCCCGCAGGGCTCCCTCAAAGCGGTAGGCCTTCCTGGGCTCCAGGAAGGCGGTGAACCCCCGGGCCCGGCCCAGGACGAGCCTGAAGGCCTCCCCGCTCTTGGGCTGGACGAGGACCACGAACCTCCTCCCGTCGGCGTGGAGGAGGATCCCGTGCACCACCAGCTCCGGCCCCTCCATGGGGCGCTTGAGCTTGAGGGCCACCTGGACCTCCGTGAGCCTCCCCTCCTCGTCCGTACGGGGCCAGAGGGTGAAGACCCCTTCCCCCCGGTGCTCCTCCGGCTGGCTCAGGGCGTACCCGGCCACCGCCGCCCGCAGGCCCCGGGGCAGGCGGGGGCTGTGGAAGCCCTCCTCCCCAAGCCTCCCCTCCAGGAAGAGGGTGGCCTGGTGGGCCGGGTGGCGGGCCCCCGTCTTCTCCTTCCGCTCCTCCCTGACCTCCTCCACGCCTCCCCCTAGAGGCCGAAGCGCCTCAGGACCTCCCGGGCCCGGTCCACCACGCTCCTCCCCGCCCCCTCGGGCTTGGCCTCCTCCTCCAGGGAGCGGAGGAAGGCCTCGAGGCTCTCCCGGGTGATGCGGGCCGAGCGGGGGGTGGGGTAAACCCGCTTCAGACGGCCCGCCCGGATCAAGCGGTACACCGTCATCCGGGACACCCCCAAGGCTTGGGCCACCTCCTTGATGGTCAGCAGGAGCTTGCCTTCAAGAGGGCCGCCTCCCTCGCTCATGCCCTCATGTTACCGGTAGTGCATCAAGGTTACACTTGGTAACTTCCAGAGTTACAGACTCCCGGAGTCTGTAACTCTGGAAGTCTGTGAGTTTGTCGCAAACATCCGCCTTTTGTCGCAACCTTCCGCCGGCCGCCCCGGCTCCTTGCCCGCCCTTTTTTCGGGGGTTTTCGCCCTCCCGGACGGGACTCTTCCTCGGTCTGGGCCTCCCTCCGCCACTTCGCCAAACAAATCTTTTGCGAATGCTATACTTCGGGAAAGCGGGGGCGGGGGCCCTCGAGGGCACTCCAGGCCCGCCGCCCCCCGAAGGAGGTCCCATGAGCCAGCCTGACCCCCACGCCGAGCTCCTCCACCGCTTCCGCCGGTACCTGGAGATGGAGGAGGGGCGCTCCCCCCGCACCGCCCGGGAGTACCTCATGGACGCCAGCCTCTTCTCCCGCTGGTTCCGGGAGCGCCATGGGAGGCCCCCCCGCTGGGAGGAGGTGGGGAGCCAGCACATCCGGGCCTTCCTGGCCTCCCGCGAGGTGAGCCCCCAGCGGGTGGGGCGGGTCCTCGCCTCCCTCAGGAAGCTCTTCCGCTACCTGGCCGAGGTGGAGGGCCTACCCATCCTCAAGGACCCCACCGAGGGGGTCAAGCGCCCCAAGCTCCCCAAGAGGCTCCCCGTCTACCTCACCCCGCCGGAAGTGGCCCGCCTCCTCCAGGCGGCCTACCAGAACCGTTCTCCCCGGGTGGCCCTCCGGGACTGGGCCCTCCTCGCCTTCCTTTACGGCACGGGCCTCCGCCTCTCTGAGGCCCTGGCCCTCACCTACGCCGACATCACCTACCAGGACGGCATCCCCCACGCCATCCGGGTCCAGGGGAAGGGGGGAAAGGAGCGGGTGGTGGTTCTCTCGCCCACGGCCCAGCGGGCCCTCCACCAGTGGCTCAAGCACCGGAATCTGGAGGGGCACCCCACCAGCCCCTACATCTGGAGCCACACCTCCGGCCCCAACCGGGGGAAGCCCTTCTCCGCCCGGGCGGTGGAGGCCATGGTGAAGCGGGTGGCCAGGCGGGCGGGGCTCAAGGACTGGCAGCGCATCACCCCCCACAAGCTTCGGCACTCCTACGCCAGCGCCCTGGTGGAGGCGGGGCGGGGGATAGACGAGGTGAAGGAGCTTCTGGGCCACAGCTCCATCAGCACCACTCAGGTCTACGTGCACGTGTCCCGCAAGCGCCTGGAGGAGGCCGCCCGGGCGCTGCCGGACGTGGTGGGGTAGTTTATTGAATAAATTTCTTTTTGTTGACTATACACTATAGACTTCACGAAAGCTCGTGTCCACCCTAAGAAAGGGTGGGTTCCTTTTTTGATGAGTTGGGACGCCGGCTTGCTTCTTTTAGGCGGGCAAGGGATTTTACGCAGGAGGACCTTGCGGAACTTGCGGGCTTGGATCGTTCCTACGTGAGCCAGCTGGAGCGCGGTTTGGCTAACCCTTCTTTGGAGGTGCTTTTGCGTCTTGCGCAAGCCTTGGAAATAGACATTTGCGCCCTTGTCTGTGGGGAGGAGAACGACCATGAAGATACATGAGGTTAGAACGGCTAGAAAGGCGGGTTCCTTTGTTCTTAGGCAGGACGGAAGCCCCAATTTGATCAGATTTGAGCGGGACCCAAGCTTTCCAGAATCTGAATTTAGGGCAAGGATCCCGAGGGTATACCTTTTGGTTGTTGATCACGAAATCTACAAAATAGGTGGCTCTCTAGATCGAAACGGATTGCGGGGAACGCTTAGTTTTTATGAAAACGCCAGGACGGGCAGTCCTGGCCCATCAAGGTTTGTCATGCATGGGCTGATTGCTAATGAGTTGCGTCAAGGTAAGGAGGTTTCTGTTTGGGTGATTACATCTCCTAGGGCCAGGGCGCAGATCTGTGGTCTTTTCGAGTGCGTAGAAGGAGAAGTTACTCCGTACAAAGAAATGGAGCAAAAATGTTTAGAAGATTACCGTACTCGTGAAGGGCAGTTTCCACCTTGGAATTTTCAGGAAAGAAGAGAGAGCTATCTTGAAGATCTATACCAGGAATATTTAGAATATCACAGGCGAAGAACCAACAGGCGAGCAGGCAGGGGGTAATAACTAGAGATCCACCCTTTTGCTCTGCAACATGATACGCTCAAGGCGAGGTCTGGAGTGGGCTTTTTAAGCCTCCGCTCTAGCGCAAGCTAAAGCGGGCACTTAGCTTTGGGGATGGCTGTAAATAAGGATTTCATGGCTTTCCTTTCGGTGGGTGTCTGAGCCTCTTTCTTTCCGGTACTTCCCTATCCTTGTTTCTCCCAACCCCATGGAGTAATGCCATTTAGGGAAAAACCGCTTGTACTCCTTATAATAGTTTCGGATGGTTGGGCAGTCGTTGTAGCTAAGGATAAAGCCTCCTTTGTGCTCTTTTAGCATATCCCTGAGGGTTTCGTGGGGAAAACCATGGTGGTGAATGGGGAAGTTTCTCATAGGATAGATACCCCTAAAGGTCTTGCTGTCGGGGCCTATGTAATAGGGGGGATCTAGGTACATGAAATCGTTCCTGTACCTGGGCAAAACATCTCTAAAGTCAGCTTGGTGAACCTCAAGGTTTGGCGCTTCAAACTCCTCTAGTTTTTCTAACATGCCCTGGTAAGTTTCCTCGTTTAAGTATACTGAACTCGGCCACCCGAGGAAACCAGGGCCGTAAGAAAGCTGATAGTTGAAATAGAAATAAGCGGCTAGTAACACCTTATCGGTAATGACGAACTCCTCGCTTCCTTCTCCGTATTGGGTGAAGCGCCAATGGCGTTTTAGCACCCCCTTGACCTCCGCGTACGTTTGCTTGTTGGGCTTCAATTGCCGCAAGATAGAAAGCATCTCTCTTTTCTTCCTAGGGTCTAGGAGCACTTGCCAGAAGTTGACGAGTATATCAAAGATGTCAAAAGCAATAACCTTTATTCCAAGCTCGTTAGCAAGAGCGACTTCTACGCTTCCTCCTCCCAGGAAGGGGCTAATAACTCGGTTGATGTTTTCGGGCAGCAGCTCCACGATATAACCCACAGCAAAACTCTTTCCACCGGGATATCTAATGGGAGCCCCCAAGTACCGCTTGTACTTGACCCCTCTACGGGAGTTGGACTTGAGCTTTGCAAGAAAGATTTGCTTTTTCTGATCCAAGTGGAGTTCTTCTTCTGCGAAGAGAAGCTGGGCTTGCGCAGGGCACCTGCTCATATCTCTGCTCCCTCGGATTGATTTAGAAGGCCGTACTCCCGAAGAAGTCTATCCACCGCCCAGCGGATGAGGGTGTTCTCCGTGATCCTTTCCCCCTTCCCCCTCCTCTCCCGGTTGAGCCTCCGGGCCAGGGCGGTGAGGGCGTCCAGCTGGTCGGGGCGGAGGCGGCACTCCTTGCGGACGTAGGTGAGGTAGGGGGGGAGGGGGCGCTCCCCTTGGCCCTCGCCCGGCGGGGAGGCCTCGAGGCCCCGCGCGGGAGGGGCTTCCCCGGCTTCCTCCTCCCGGGGGGCGGGAGCCTCCTGAAGGTCCCCCGCCTCCTCCCTCACCAGCTCCGCCAGGCGCTTCCGCTTCACGCCTCCCTCCTTTCCGGGGTCCGGGCGAGCTCCCTGAGGAGCTCCTCCGCCACCCGGCGGTAGTCCGCCTCGGCCTCGCGGGCGTTGGGGCCGCGCCAGCGGGTGATGGGCTTGCCGTCCAGGGCGGCCCGCTCGTGGGCCTTGTAGGCCCGTACGAAGGCGTGGAAGGCGGGCACCCCGGCCTCCATGAGGGCGGTCTGGGCCTCGAGGGCCTCCCCTAGGCTCCGGGGGTCCACCCGGGTGAGGAGGACCCGGTGGGCCACCCCGAGGGGTCGGACGGCCTTCCGCACCGTCTCCACCAGGGCCTCGAGGTCCAGGGGGGCCGGGGGGGTGGGCAGAACGGCGTAGTCCGCCGCCTTCAGGACCGCCTCCAGGGCCTCGGAGCGCAGGGCGGGGGGCGTGTCCACCACCACCGCCTCGTAGCCGTCCACCCCTTTTAGGCGGGCGAGGAGCCGGGGGTCGGTCTCCTGGGCCAGGTCAAAGGGCATCTCCCCCCGGCCCGCCCACCAGGAGGCCGAGCCCTGGGGGTCGGCGTCCACCAGGAGGACAGGGCCCCCTTCGGCCAGGATGGCGGCCAGGTTGACGGCGGTGGTGGTCTTGCCCACCCCGCCCTTGCCGTTCACCACCGCCACCACCCTCACCCCAGCACCTCCTTCAGGGCCTCCTCCAGGCGTTCCTCGCCCCCCAGGAGCCGCACCCCCTCCTCCCAGGGCACCCGCCAGAGCCGCCCCGCCTTCTGCCCCCGCACCTGGCCCTCCCGGAGCCAGCGGCGCACCGTCTCCGGGTCCACCCTTAGGGCGCGGGCCAGCTCCTCGGGGGTGAGGAAGAGGGGTTTGCCCACGGGAGGCATGCTACCCAAAGAACCCGTGGAAGGCAAGAGGGAGCTCCTTGAGCCCCCTAGACTTACAGACTCTGTAACTTCGGAACTCTGTAACTTCCAGACTCTGTAACTTACAGACTTACAGACTGCCGAAAAGGGAGTACGGGAAGACGGCGCTTCTCGGGGAGCTCCTCCCCGCCCTCGAGGCCTGGGCGGGGCGCTACTCGGGGAACGAGGAGCCTGGCCAGGTATGGAGGCTTGGTGAAGCCCCTACCCGAGCAGGACCACCCGGAGCTTCCCCTCGTACCGGGCGAGGTCGGCGTCCGTGGTCCAAAGCTCCCTCGCCCCCGCCTCCAGGGCCGTGGCCAGCACCAGGGCGTCCACCAGGGGCAGGTAGAGGCCGTGGGAGAGCCGGGCCGCCCGCTCCCCGATGGTCCAGTCCGGCCAGACCACCCGGCAGACGGCGGGGATGGCTTGGAGGAGGAGCTCCGAGTCTTCCTTGGCCAGGGCGCCCTTTAAGCTCAGGCGCAGGAGCTCCACCAGGGAGAGGCCCGACACCACCCCCTCCCCCTCCCCTTCCGCCAGGGCCCGCCACAGGGCCCCGGCCTCCTCGTGCCCCTCCAGAAGGCGGAGGAAGAAGCCGGTGTCAAGGGCGGTCACGCCGCCCCTCCTCCAGGAGGCGGTGGGCCTCCTCGGCCACCCGGACCTTCCCGGCCCGCTCCAGGACCTTCAGGCCCAGGGCCTTGCGCCGGCGCTCCTTGAGGTAGGCCTCCAGGGCCTCGGCGGTGAGGGCGCTCATGGACTTGCCCTCGTTCTCCGCCGCCTGCCGGAGGAGGCGGGCCAGGTCCTCGGGAATGTGGACGGTTAGGCGCATACAGGAAGAGCATAACACGGGAGGGAAGGGGCTGGGTCCGGGGCCGCGGGGCCCCTAGCCCTGGCCCCCGGGCTTTTCCAGGGAGTCCAGGGCCTCCTCAGTTGCAGACTTACAGACTTACAGACTCCGTAACTTCCAGACTTACAGACTACCGAACTTACAGACTCTGTTAGTCTGGAAGTATGTTCGTGGGCCGGAAGGAGGAGGGGCGGGCGGTCCTCCTCTCGGTGCGGGCCGGGAGGGGGGTGGTGCTCTCCGCCCCGCCGGGGTACGGGAAGACGGCGCTCCTCAGGGAGCTCCTCCCCGCCCTCGAGGCCTGGGCCCCCGTGGTGTGGACGGAGCGGGTGGCTCCCTTCGGCACCTTCCTCAAGGACCTCTTCCGGGGCCTCTGGGACGCCGGGGTGCCCGTGGAGGGGGTGGGACGGGGGAAGGACCTCGAGGCCGACCTCAAGGCCTGGCAGAGGCGCTACCCGGGGAACGAGGAGAAGGCCCGGAGCCTGGTGAAGGCCTTGCGGCGCCCCGAGGGGGTGAACCCCATCACCCTGGTGGTGGACGACGCCACGGGCCTCACCCCGAGTATGGTCCCCTGGCTCGTGGCCTTCGCCGAGGCCGCCACCCTGGTCCTCGCCGTCCACCCGGAGACCCTGAGGAAGGCGGGCACCAAGCGGCTCTGGATGCGCCTGGACCGGGTGGACCTCCCGCCCCTCTCCCCCAAGGAGACCCGGGAGCTCGCCCGGGCCCTGGTGGAGCGCTACGGGGTGGTAGCCGAGGACCTCGAGGCCTACCTCAACCGGGTGGTGAGCCTCTCCGGCGGGGTGCCGGGGGAGGTGGAGCGCCTGGTGCGCTACGTGAGCGCCGAGGACATCGTGCGCAACCGGGACGTGGGCACGGGCTACGCCGAGGGCCTGGCCCGGCGGGAGGAGCGGGGCATCGCCCTGGCTCCCATCCTCTTGGTGGCAGGGGGCGTGGCTATCGCCGCCCGCTACCTGGGCCTGGCCCGGGGCGAGATGGACCTCTATGTGGCCGGGGGGCTGGGCATCGCCGCCTTCGTGGTCCTCTCCCCTTGGCTCAGGAAGGTGGTGGTGGCCCGGTGAGGACGGAGATGGAGGAGTTCCTGCGGCTCTTGGAGGAGGCCTCCGTGGTGCGGGTGGACGGGACCGGCCAGTACTACCTCCTCCGGCACCCGGAGGTGGGCTGGAGGCTCTACCAGAAGGGCATTGAGGCCGCCTTCCTTCTTGCCGAGGGAGAGAAAGCGCTCTACTGGGCCCCGGAGTTCCGGGTGCCGTTGCCGGAGGTGGTGTGATGGCGTGCCCCATGTGCGGCGGGACGAGGCGCATCGCGATCCGCCTCCCCGATGGCCGGGAGCTGGAGACGGCCTGCCTGGAGTGCCTGGACCGGGAGGCGGAGGACTTTGAGGAGGACGATGAAGGGGGCGTCTTCGTTCCCTGGGAAGTGCTGGACCTGGTTTAGGGCCCTTCTCTTCGCCCTCCTCCTCCCCGCCCTGGCCCAGGGCCTCACCGAGGGGCAGGCCCGCCTCCTGGACCGCCTGGCGGAGGAGGCCCTGAAGGCGGATCCCGCCTACCTCCAGGCCCTCGCCGACCTCGAGGCCGCCCGGGCCTCCCTCGGAATACTCGGGGCGCTCTCCGCCGAGGCGGGGGCCGCCCTGGCGGGGGAGTACGGGCAGGTGGCCCCCTCCTACCGCCTAGCCCTCAGTCTGAACCTGGCGGACCTCTTCCGGGACAAGGGCCCCGCCCTCCGGGCCCTCGAGGCCCGCGCCGAGGCCGCCCGGCGGGAGGCGAGGGTGCGGGTGGCGGAGGCCTTCTTCCGGTGGCTCGCCGCCCGGGAGGCGGCCCGGACCGCCGCCGACGGGGTGGAGGCCCGGGAGGCTGAGCTAAAGGCCCTCCAGGCCCGGGCCCGGGTGGGGGCCGCCGCCCCCCACGAGGTCCTGGCCGCCGCCGAGAGGCTCTCCCAGGCCCGCCTCGCCCTCTACCGGGCCAACCTGGACCTGGCCTTGGCCTTGGAGGACCTGGCCCGGGCCGTGGGCCTGCCCCTGGACGCCCTGAGAGGGCTTCTGAGGCCCCTGGAAGAGGAGGGGGGCACTCCTGGTACCCCCCGGCCCCCCAAGGGGCCTTAAAAGGCTTTTAGGAGGGAAAGGTGCGGTTTTTGGGAGCTATTCTGCTTATACTCCTCCCCGCCTGCGAGGCCCCGGTGGCCGAGCACCGGGAGGAGGTGCCCCTCCGCCTCTTCCGCTGGGAGGGGGAGAGCCCCCTCGTGGAGACCCTCCCCGCCGAGCCCCTCCGGGTGGAGGTCCGGCTCTACCGGGCGGGGCGGGAGCTCTCCGCCCACCTCCGGGCCCTGGGGGGCCTCGAGGCCGAGGGGGACCTGGCCCTGGTGCTGGAGGAGGGGGGGCGGGCGGTGGCCGAGGCCTTCGGGGAGGGCCGGACCGTGAGGGGGCGGGCGGCCTTCCTCCGGGCGGCGGGGCGGGCCAGGGGCCCGGTCTGCGCCTTCTGGCTGGTGAGCCTCTCCCCGGACCCCTTCCGGGAGGGGGCGCTGGAGGTGCGGAGCTACGAGGCCTCGGGGAGGCTCTGCGAGGAGGAGCGGTGAGGGTGGAGGAGCTGGAGCGCCTGCGCCGGAGGGTGGCGGAGCTTGAGGCCGAGCGGGAGAAGCTCCTCGCCCGCCTCGCCTACCTCGAGGCCCTCGCCCGCCCGGGCGCCCGGGGTGGGGTCCTCTCCCGGGAGCGGGCCCTGGAGCTTCACGGCCTCCTCTCCGCCGTCTGGCTGGAGCTGAACGAGCTCCACCCCGCCCGGGTGCCGGAGCTGGACCGGGCCCTGAGGATCCTGGAGGAGGCCCTTAGGCGATGACCGCCGGGACCCACCTCGCCGGGGCGGCCCTCACGGCGAGCCTCCTCCGGGGCCTGGGGGTGGAGGTGGGCCTCCTGGAGGGCCTGGCCCTGGCCTGGGGGGCGGTGATGCCCGACCTGGACACCACCACCTCGGGCCCCGGGAAGTTCGTCCGCCCTCTCTCCTCCTTCCTGGAGCGGCGCTTCGGCCACCGCACCCTCACCCACTCCCTTCCCTTCCTCCTCGCCCTCGCCCTCCTCCTCCTTCCCCTCCGCCAGGCGGCCCCGGGGGCCTACTGGGCCTTCCTCTCCGGCTACCTCTCCCACCTCCTCCTGGACACCCTCAACGTGAACGGGGTGCCCCTCCTCTGGCCCTGGCGGGTGCAGTTCTTCTTCTTCCCCTCCCGGGAGTGGCGGATCCGCTACGCCTCCCCCCAGGAGGCCACCCTGGCCCTCTTCCTCGCCCTCTTCGCCTTCGCCCTCTGGCCCCTATCGGGCCAGGGCTTCGCCTCCGCCTTCCGCCACCTGGTGGGGACGCCGGAGGTGGCCGTGCTGGACTACCTGGACTGGCGGGACCGCTGGGAGGTCTGGGCCGAGGTGAGGGGCTTCAACCGCGAGACCCAGGAGCCCGTGGAGGGGCGCTTCCTGGTGGTGGAGGCCCTGGGGCGGGAGGGCGTCCTGGTGGAGGACGAGCTGGGCCGCACCCTGGCGGTGAGCCGGGACGGCCAGGTGGTGGCCTACCGGGTGCGCATGGTCCGGGGGAGGCCCCAGGTCCTCAGGGAGTGGCGGCTTGACCTCTCGGGGAGGCTCCTCGCCGACCTCCTGCAGGCCCTCCCCCGCTCCGCCCGGAGGGTCTGGATCACCGGGGAGGCCCGCCCCGCCACCGCCCCCCGCCCCTCGTCCCCCGGTGGGCACCCACCCCCGGGTGGAGGCCTCCGAGAGCCCGCCCCGCCTCCGCTTCCACGCCGCCCGGCCCGAGGACCTGGCCCCCCTGGCGAGCCTCTACCTTCAGGCGGGGAGCGCCGTGGTGCGGGCCCAGTTCGCACCCGGGGAGGAGGGGGAGCTTTACCTCCCCGACCTCCCCCAGGCCCCCACGGTCCACCCCCTGGTCATCTCTCTCCCCTCCCTGGCGGGCCTTCTGGTGCGCCCTGGAGACCGGGTGGCCGAGGGGGAGCCCATCGCCCGCAGGGTGGACGAGGCTCCCCTGGCCGACCTGAAGGACCAGGCCGGAGCGAAGCGGCAGGAGGCCCAGCGCCTGGAGGAGGAGATGGCCCGGCTGGAGGAGCGGTGCCGGGCCGAGCGGGAGGCCCTGAAGGGGGAGATGGCCCGCCTCGAGGACCAGGTGGGCCGTCTGCGCTACCTGGTGAGCGTGGGGGCGGAGGCCCCCCTGCGCCTCTCCGAGGCCGAGGGGCGCCTGGAGGAGGCCCGGGCGCGGCTCACCCGCCTGGCCGTCTCCTGCGCCGGGGATAGGGCCCGCCTCGAGGCCAGCCTGCGGGAGGCCCGCCTGGCCGAGGAGCGCCTGCGGAGGAGGCTGGCCCGGGCCGAGGAGGCCCAGCTCATCCGGTCCCCCGTGGCGGGCCGGGTGGGCGAGGTGAAGGTGCGGGACCTCAGGCCGGGGGAGGTGGTGGTGGAGGTGGTCATCGTGGGGGAGAGGGAGTAGGCCATCCCCACATCCCCACCCCCTCGCCCTCGCCTCCCGGGCGGCCTGGAGGTAGAGCTCGGCGTAGCGGACGTTGGGGGGCACGGTGTAGGGCTCAGCCCACCCCACCCGGACCAGCTCCAGGTTCACCTGAAGGAAGCGCCGGCCCCGGTAGGTCCAGTCCCCCCGGGGGTCCTCCAGGTAGAGGTAGGCCAGCACCCTCCGGTACCGGTCCCGCTCCTGGACGTCCAGCTCCACCCACACCTTCCTCCCCTGGAGCAGGCGGGCGAGGAAGGCCTTGGCCTCGAGGCCCAGCCGCACCTCCTCGGGGCCCGCGGTGCGGTGGTTGTAGGTGCTCTCCGGGGCGTCAATCCCGATGAGGCGCACCGGCCCTAGGCCCTGAAGCTCCACCGTGTCCCCGTCCACCACACGGAGGACGGCCACCGGGCCCTGGAGCCTGCCCTCCGGGGCGAGGGCCAGGACCAGGGCGAGCAACCAGGGGAGAAGCCCGAGCGCTCTTGAGCCCACCCCCTCAGCCTATCCGGTCCGCCGCAGCCTCCCCCACCCCTTCCCCCACCCCCTGCCCCGCCCCCCTTCCCGTCGGCCTCTCCCCGAAGGGGGGCGGGGGAGAGAGGAAGCTTCTTCCCTTCCCGCGCCGGGCTGGGCCCCATTGTAGGGCGCTCCGGGCCTCCGGCAAGGCCAGGCCCCTTCGGGGTGGGGCCCCTACCCCAGCCTTGCCTCCGGCCCTCCGCGCCCCCTTTTGGGGCCCTTGCGCCCGGCGCGGGAAAAGTGGCGCGGGCCAAAGGCAGGTGGTGGCGGTGTCCCAGGTTTTCCCTCTCTCCGGCGTGGTGGCGGTGGCTGGCTCCCGGTACGGCTCCCCCTGGCCAGTGTCCCCGGTGGTCCGCCTGGTGGTGGCCTCAGGGGGCGTGGTGCGGGTGGGGGATCAGCGGGGGGTGGATGCGGCCGTGCGCGCGGCCTGCCCCTCCGCCGTGGTGGTGGAGGCTTCCCGCTTCTCCGGGCCCCCCGCCGCCCGGCTTCACCAGCGCACCCGGGCCGTGGTCCTCGGCCACCCGGGCCTCGGCCTGCCCCCCGCCTCCGCCCTTCTGGTCTTTCCCCGGTGGGGGGCGCTCCCGCTTTGGGGCCTGGCTCCTCCCTGGCCCTCCGCCTGGCCCTCGAGGCCCGCCTCCCCGTCTGGGTGGCCGGGGAGCCCCGGCCCCAGGGGCCGGGGTGGGTTCCCCTCGCCCTGGCCGGGGTGCCGGGGTGGGCCCTGCCCCCTGTTCAGGGAGGGCTTTTTTAGCTCAGAAGGCTTGACAAATCATCTTTTATGTCATATTATAAGGACGGAAACGGAGGCCGGGACCCCGCCAAGAGCCAGGCCTCCGGGTTCCAAAGGAGGAAACCATGAAGCAGGTTAGCACGCAGGAAAAGGTTCTCACTAGGGACGAGGCCGTTCAGCAGGCCGCTTGGGCCATCGCCCGCGCCCGGGAGAAGCTCGCCGAGCTCTACGGCTGGGCCCTCGCCGGGGAGGCCACGAGCTGGGTGGCCCCCGCCATCCTGGCCCGGGACATCCTCGAGGCCCTGGAGGAGGCCCGCGCCCTGGCCACCGCCTTCGCGGACGTGCTGGCGTTTGGCGAGACCGTGGGCGCCTTCCTGGAGGAGGCCCGCCTCGAGGCCGCCCGCATCCTCCGGGAGAAGGAGCCTGCCCAGCCCGCCGGGGAAGAGGAGGTGCCCTTCTAATGCGCGCCCTCGCCCTTCTCCTCGCCCTTCTCCTCCTCCTCTCCGCCCCCGCCTCGGCCCTCGGCCCCAGGATCCCGGCCGGGTGTCTCCCCTCTCCGATGAGGTGAAGGGCCTCGGCCCCGGCACCAGGTAGCCCGCGCGGGGGGCGGGGCCCGCCCCGCCCCCCCTTCCAGGAGGAAGCTGTGAGCGAGAACCTGACCCAGACCCAGACCGAGGAGCTCAAGGCCCGCGTGGATGAGGTTCTGGAGGCCCTCAGGGACCGGGCCCGGGCCCTCATCGCCGCCATCGCCGCCCACGCCGAGGCCAGGTTGGCCCTCGAGGCGGCCCAGGACGACCTGGAGGACGCCCGCGCCCGGGCCATCCGGGAGGGCCTCGAGGGGAAGAACGAGGCCCAGCGCCAGGCGGAGCTCCTGGAGAAGACCCGGGAGCAGGAGGAGGCCTACAGGAGTGCCCGGAGCGTGTACCGGGTGGCCGAGGCCAACCTGGAGATGGCCCGGGTGGCCTGGGCCCTGGAGAAGGAGGCCCTTCGCGCCCTCGCCGCCCTCCTCTCCCGGGAGGCCTGAGGGAGGCCCCGGCCTCGCCTGCCCCCCGCGAGGGGGGCGGCGGGCCGGGGCGCGCCCTTGCCCACCACCCGCCGCGGGCGCGGGACTTCCCTCCGGGCCGGCGCTCGGCCCCGGGCCGCCGCGCCGTGCACGCCGCCGCGGTCCAGCTGACGCTCGGCCCGGGGGCCGCCCTCGGGGGCTCGCTCCGCGCGCCGTGCACGCCGCCGCGCGGAAGCTTCGCCCCCTCGGGACGCGCCGGCCCCTGCCCGCCGTTAAGCTATGGGCGTGCCTAGGCGTCCTCTGTACCAGCCCGAGAGGTTCAAGGGCCTCCCCTGCTCCGCCCGGCTGGTCTGGTTCCACATCTGGGCCCTTGGGGAGGGAGAGTACTCCGCCCGGGAGCTGGCCCAGGAGCTGGAGATGAGCCCGGACGCCGCCGCCCGGGCGCTCCGCCTCCTGACCGAGCGGGGGCTCCTGGAGGTGGTGCGTCCTCCTGCTGGCTCCAGGGCGGGAGCTTACCGGGTGGCCCGGGGCGTCCCTACCTCGCCTCCCACTTCCTCTCCGGGTCTAGCCTGAGCACCTCCCCCTCCCACCGCACCGCCTCCCGGTCGGCCAGGAGGTCCCTGGCCCTCGAGGCCGTCATGTGAAGCCGCTCCCTCACCCCGGGGCCGTCCTCCCCCCAGAGCCTGAGCGCCGCCTCCCGCCAGGGGAGGGGGCCCTCCTTGAGGAGCAGGGCCAGAAGCGCAAAGGCCTTCCCCGAGCCCTCCAGGAGCACCTCCCGCCTGCCCACGAGGAGGCCGGGGGGGCTTTCCCGCAGGACCACCTTAGGCTTCTCCGGGGCCTTCCGGGCCCTGAAGAGCGCGAGCCCCCTCTCCTCAGCGAGGGCGAAGAGGTCGGGGAAGCCCAGGGCCTCCTCCGCCAGGGGATAGGGGCCGATGGCCTGGGCCTCCTGAAGGAGGGCCAGGGCGCCCTCCTCCTTCCCCTCCCGGCGGGAGAGCTCCGCCAGGGCCACCAGCACCCGGGCGCGGGCCGGGGCGTGGGTGTCCAGAAGCTCCAGGGCCTCCCCGGCGGCCTTGCGGGCCTCCTTGCGCCAGCCCAGGGCCAGGTAGCAGGGGGCGAGCTCCGCCAGGGCCGCCCCCCTCCGGGCCCCTCCCCGGCGAGGCGCAGGGCCTCCTCCAGGCGCTCCCTCCCTTGGGCGGGTCTTCCCATAAGCCGCAGGGTGGTGCCGAGCGCCCTCAGGGCCACCACCCGGTCGTCGGGATCCAGCCGACCCGCCACCGCCTGCCGGGCCCGGAAGAGGGCCTCCCTCAGCTCCCCCCTGGCCCGGTGGACGGAGGAGAGCAGGACCAGGACCCGGTTGCGGAAGCTCCCCAGGGCCTTGACCCGGACCACGGCCAAGGCCTCCTCCGCCCGGCGCAGGGCCCAGCCCGTCCTGCCCCGGTGCAGGTGGGCCACCCCCAGGCCGTGGAGGGCCCAGGCCCGGCCCAGGTGGTCCTCCTCCGCCTCAAAGAGGTCCAGGGCCCGCCTCAGGGCCTCCTCCGCCTCCTCCCAGCGCCCGGCCCGGAAGAGGAGGGCCCCCAGGTCCTGCCACACCCACCCCGCCCGCTCCCGGGCCAGGGAGGCCGCCCGCCGCACCAGCCGCAGCCCCTCCTCGTCCCCCAGGTGCCAGCGGGCCCAGCCCTTCAGCCTCAGCCACTCGGGGTTTTGGGGTTGGGGGTCCTGGTCCAGAGCGGCCTCCGCCTCCCGGTAGCGCCCGAGCTGGAGGAAGAGGCGGACGGCCTCGAGGTCCACCCCCTCCGGGCTCACCAGGGGCCTTCTCCTGCGCGGCGCCCGGTTTTGCCGATGAGCATCGGAAATTGCAGAGAATCTGCTAACTTCCCCCCTCTTTCCGGCCATCTTGGGGGAGCATTCTACACCCGGGGTTTTTCCTCTAGATGGGTGTTGCCAGCGCCTTCGGTTTTTCAAGTGAAATCTATAACGCCTGTTGGCATGCCTCAGTTGACCCCATTGACCCTTCTCTCTGGAGGTGGTAGCTAGAGGGGAATGGTCCCACCCTGGAGCCCCACCCCTTGCCAACCCTGGGCCCGGTATAATGGCGGGCAATGGGAAGACCGGGCCCCCTGGGGGCCCAAGGCGGCAGGGCCGCGTGAGGACCAAAAAGAGAGGCTCCCGCTGGGAGGGAACAATTCCAGCAACCTTTCCTTCGCCTAAGGTTATCCCCTCCCAGCGGGAAAGGCAATAGGCGCCAAGGCGGCGCGCGGGGGAGTGCCGTCTCCGACGCGCGAAACGGGAGGGGTTTATGCCCCAAGAAGGAGTTGAAGGGAAGAGCTATAAAGAACAGCCGGAAGGACTCAGCGAGCGGGGCCGGGCCTTCCTCGAGGCCCTGGCCCGGAGGAAGCGGGCGAGGGGCGAGGAGCTTCCGCCCCTCTACCTGAAGCTCCTGGAGGGGGCCGCGCCCCGGAGGAAGGGGGCCACGAGCCCCCGCCCGAGGAGGCGCCTCCCCCGGAGGACCTCCGCCGGAAGCTCCGGGAGGCGCCGCCTTCCCCGGCCCTCCCCACCCGGGAGGAGCTTTCCGCCTCCCCGCCCCCGCCCGAGTGGAAGCGGGACGCCTGGGACCTCGCCGACCGCCTCCTGGCGGAAGGGGAGCGGCGGGGCACCCTGCCAGGGCTTTCCGAGCGGGAGCGGAAGGTGTACCGGACCCTCCTCGCCCTGGGCCTCGAGGTCCTGGCCCGGAGGCTGGGCCCGGGGAGGCCCCTGCCCAAGAACCTGTCCCAGGTCTCCCTCTTCGCCGTGAACGACGCCCTTTCCGTGGCCCTGGGGATCCCCCGGCCTCCCTCTACCGGGTCCTGGCCTCCCTGGAGGCCAAGGGGCTCATCCGAAGGAGCGCCTGGCGCACCCCGGCCACCCTCCGAGGCCGGACGGGGTCTACGCCGGCGGGACGCTTTACGCCGTGCGCCTGCCCCACCGGGAGGCCCGCCCCCGCCTGGACCCGGAGGACTTCCGCCACCCCTGGCGGGACCTGGAGGAGGACGCCCGCCGGGGGCGCACCGCCTGGAGCCTGAGAGAGTCATATACAAGTCCTCCTAAGGAGGACTCCGGGGTCCTGGAGCTTTTGCTTGGGTTCTCGTTATCCCCTGGCGAAGCTGAAGACCCGTTAGCTATAGACTCTCTCACCGCCCTCCTGCGGGCCCGCCCCGCTGAGCGCCGGGCCCTGGTGGGGGCCCTCGCCCTCTCCCTGGCCCGGGAGTTCCGGGATCCTGGGAGCGTGCGCTTCTACGCCTGGGTCCTCTGGAACGCCCTCCGGGCGGAGCTCTACGGCCTGATGGAGGGGGCCCTCGAGGCCGTCGCCTGGGCGGTCCGGCGGGCGCGGGAGGCCGCGGCCAAGGCCCTCTGGAGCCCGAGGGGCGAGTGGGTCCGCCGCCCCGGGGCCCTCCTCGCCCACCTCCTCCGGGAGCGGGGCCTCCTGGAGCTCTTCCGCCAGGCCCCCCAGTGGCGGGTGGCGTAGGGCTCCCGCCGGGCTAAGCTGGAGGTAGCCCAT
>NZ_QURO01000001.1 GCF_003426945.1 Thermus sediminis | reverse complement strand
AGGAGCGCCGCCGGCCCTACCCAACCCCCAGAGGAAGCCTCCCGGAGGAGGTCCCTGGCCTCACGGGCCACCTCCTGGGCTTCAGCCACCGACCGGGCCAGCTCAGCCCGGTACCCCCGGACCATCTCCATGAAGTCCCGCCGCATGTCATCCCCCACCAAACGGAGGTCCTCCACGGCGCCCCGAATCTCCTCCACGGCATCCCCCAGATGCCCCGGCAGTTGCAGCGCCCGGTGCAGGAGGGTCAGAATAGACCGCCCCTGCCGGGCATGCTGGGCCGCCCCACCGGCGTAGAGGATGAGCTCCACGGCCTCCCTGAAGCTCAGACCTCTAGTCGCCTTCGCCATGGCGTAGGCCACGCGGGCCACCTCCAAAAGCTCAGGGGACCACAAATAGGCGCCCGTTTCTTCCTCCCGAGGCATGGGGAAGCCAAGCTCACGGAGAACCTCCGCATAGTGCCTGACCGTGCCCCCTTCCACCCAAGACGCCTAGCTACATCCGCCGAAGTGAGGTACCTCGCCTCCATCACAACACCTCCTGGTATTCCGGCCCCTCCCACCACCTCTGAAGGAGGAGCAGGGTGAGGGGCTTGTGGCCAGCCGCTTTGGTCAGGTGGGGCAGGAGCAGAGAAGCCCGGTGGGGGGAAAGGACCACCAGGCCTGGCCCTCGTAGAGCCCGGTCCAGGCCCGGGCCCTCGAGGCCAGGAGCACGGGGTCCCACCTCCCGGTGTCCCCTCCACCGCCCAGGGGGAGGAGCCTCCCCGCCACCACTCGGCATCGGGCCTGGCCCCGCCCCGCTCACGAACCCAGCGGATGTAGTCCCGGTTCTCCCGGGCCCAGCGCCGACCTCGAGGGGTGCGCCGAGACTCCCAGACGGCGAGGGAGTCCCACCCTTCGGGGGCCTCGAGGACCCTCCTGGCCACGCGGTGATGAGGGCGTGGCGGAGATTGTGGGGAAGCCAGGTGGAAGCGTCCTCACTCCAGGCACCCACCAAACCTGAACTTTCCGCTCGGACCGGGCCGACGGGTGAAGCCAGGTCCAGCGGGCCTTTCCCCGATAGCCGTACTCCCGGGCCAGCCACAGGGGCTCCACGCCATCCGCGGCTAAATGGGCATCCACGAGAAATCCCATGGACCCCTCCACGGCCCCTGACGGGGCCCCCTTCCACGCCCGGCGCCCGGTTTGCAGGCAGGGGGGACTGACGCCCCCCTGCACCCCCTTGAACGTTCGGTCCGGGGGGCAGGGGGGGAGGGGGGGGAGGGAGAAATCCTCTGGAGCCCCCTAGAGTCGGGGGCTTCGCTACGCTTCGCCCCCGACTCTAGGGGGCTCCGCCCCCCTCGGGCCGCCCTCGTAAGCGACGCACGACCTTCTTCCACACCATCCACGATTATAGGCCATTCTGGGCGGCCCTCACCCCCCTGCCCCCCCGCGAAAAACCCCGCGACGCTTACGGCCCGCTTTTATGTGTGCCCAGCTAGTGGGGTGCGTCGCGACGGGATCCGGTCTGCGAACCCGACATCGTGGCCACCGTGGTCCGAACCCAGACGGGTGGACCCCCTTGAGGGGGTGCCCCCCAAACCCCCCTCGGCCTCCGGGGCTCGCTGCGCTCGCCTCCTCGTCCGCTCTGGTCTGGTCCTCCCCCCACAGGCTCTACCTCATGGCCCGGTGATCCCCGGGGATCCCCGCCAGCTAGAGGGAGGCGGGGAGGGGCCGCCTTCGGTAGTGGCCACCATGGGGTCCAACCCCCGGGGATCCTCGAGGCCCGACCCCCGGGGATCTCGGGGGGCTCTGGTGGCCACCGCGGTTCGGTCTTCGCGAAAGTTTGCCTTCGCGCATAGGACGGCGTTCCTGAGGGGGGTTTGGGTGCATAGAGTTGCCAGAGATGCCCGGGGATCCCCGCATAAACCCCGCAAGAGGAGGCCGGGTGGAGGCCTCCTTCAGGGGGTGGAAAGGTATGCGCTAGGCCTTAGGGCCTCCCGCACCCCGGGCGTCTGGCGGGAAGTGGTCCGTGAGGGTGGGGCGCTCCCCAGGAGGGCAAGGGCTAAGGGGCCACCTTCAGGGCGGCCCCATACCCCAGAACCCCTCCTCTCAGGGGGAGGTAAGGATGGTGCCATCCCACCCCACGGCCACAAAGAGGCCATTCCCGTGGGTGATGCCCAAAAGCCAGTTGTCTGTCCCCGAGTCCTGCTCTGTCCAGTTCACCCCGTCCGGGGAGGTGAGGATGATGCCATCCCACCCCACGGCCACAAAGAGGCCATTCCCGTGGGTGATGCCCAAAAGCCGGTTGTCTGTCCCCGAGTCCTGCTCTGTCCAGTCCACCCCGTCTGGGGAG
Organism: Thermus sediminis; assembly: GCF_003426945.1. Taxonomy (NCBI): domain Bacteria; kingdom Thermotogati; phylum Deinococcota; class Deinococci; order Thermales; family Thermaceae; genus Thermus; species Thermus sediminis. The sequence goes on along the minus strand of NZ_QURO01000001.1, from coordinate 17,977 downwards.
GTGAGGATGATGCCATCCCACCCCACCGCCACAAAGAGGCCATTCCCGTAGGTGACCCTCTTAAGGACCTTTTCCGTCCCCGAATCCCGCCTCGTCCAGTTCTTGCCATCCGGGGAGGTGAGGATGGTGCCCCCGTGGCCCACGGTCACGAAGAGACCGTTTCCGTAGATGACGCCCTCAAGGTACCTTTCCGTCCCCGAGTCCTGCTCTGTCCAGTTCACCCCGTCCCGGGAAGTGAGGATGATGCCATCCCACCCCACCGCCACAAAGAGGCCATTCCCGTAGGTGACGCCCCAAAGGAGGTCGTCTGTCCTCGAGACCTTCCTCGTCCTCGTCCAGTTCACCCCGTCCGGGGAGGTGAGGATGATGCCCTTCCACCCCACCGCCACAAAGAGGCCATTCCCGTAGGTGACGCCAGAGAGGGGCGTATCCGTCCCCGAGGACTGCTGCGTCCAGTTCACCCCGTCTGGGGAGGTGAGGATGATGCCATCCCACCCCACGGCCACAAAGAGGCCATTCCCGTAGGTGACGCCCACGAGGTACGTGTCCGTCCCCGAGCGCCGCACCGTCCAAGTAGTGCCGCCCGCGGCGGCTACCGTGAGGCTCAGGCTCGCTGTCCTGGTGAGATTCCCTGAGGTGGCCCGGACCTGGAGGCTGTAGCTCCCCCTTGGCGCGCCGCTGGCCACATTGACGGTGAGGGTCTGGGTCACAGGGTTGGGGCCGGTCACGCTCACCGTGGTGGGGGAGAGGGTGACCAATGGAACCGGGTTCCCGTTCCCGTCCACCAGGGAGAGGCTCACCTGCCCCGTAAAGCCCCCCTGCGGGGTGAGGGTGAGGGTGGTCCGCCCGCTTTCCCCCTGCCGAATGGTGAGGCTCGCGGGGTTGAGAGAAAGGGTGAAGTCCGACTGGGCCTGTCCTCCGCACGTGGAGAAGAGAAGGGCCAGCCCCAAGGAGAGAGCCAGAAGCCTAAATGCGCCCTTCATAGTCCGCCCCTCCTCTCAGGGGAGGTAAGGATGGTGCCCTCCTTGCCCACCGCTACAAAGGTGCCGTTTCCGTAGGTGACCTTCCAGAGGGGCTTATCCGTCCCCGAATCCCGCCTCGTCCAGTTCACCCCATCCGGGGAGGTGAGGATGATGCCCCTAACCCCCACCACCACAAAGAGGCCATTCCCGTAGATGACGCCAGGGAGACTCCAAACCGTCCCCGAGTTCTGCCGCATCCAGTTCACCCCGTCCGGGGACGTGAGGATGGTGCCCCCATCCCCCACCGCCACGAAGAGGCCAGAGCCGTAGGTGACGCCCCCAAGGTGCCTGTCCGTCCCTGAGGACTGCCTCGTCCAGTTCACCCCGTCCGGGGACGTGAGGATGGTGCCCCCATCCCCCACCGCCACAAAGAGACCGGACCCGTGGGTGACGCTAGAGAGTATAACCTTGGACCCCGGGTCCTGCCTCGTCCAGTTCACCCCGTCCCGGGAAGTGAGGATGATGGCCTTCTCCTCCAGCGATCCCCCCACCGCCACAAAGAGGCCATTCCTGTAGGTGACGCCCCAAAGGAGGTCGTCTGTCCTCGAGACCTTCCTCGTCCTCGTCCAGTTCACCCCGTCCGGGGAGGTGAGGATGATGCCCTTCCACCCCACCGCCACAAAGAGGCCGGCCCCGTAGGTGATGTCAAGGAGGGGCGTCCTCCCCAAGTACCGCTGCGTCCACCTCACCCCGTCCGGGGAGGTGAGGATGATGCCATCCACCTCCTCCGACGATCTCCCCACCGCCACAAAGAGGTCATTCCCGTAGGTGACGCCCCAAAGGTCCTTGTCCGTCCCCGAGCGCCGCACCGTCCAAGTAGTGCCGCCCGCGGCGGCTACCGTGAGGCTCAGGCTCGCTGTCCTGGTGAGATTCCCTGAGGTGGCCCGGACCTGGAGGCTGTAGCTCCCCCTTGGCGCGCCGCTGGCCACATTGACGGTGAGGGTCTGGGTCACAGGGTTGGGACCGGTCACGCTCACCGTGGTGGGGGAAAGTGTGACCACAGGAACCGGGTTCCCGTTCCCGTCCACTAAGCTCAAGCTCACCGTTCCCGTGAAGCCCCCCTGCGGGGTAAGGGTGAGGGCGGTCCGCCCGCTTTCCCCCTGCCGAATGGTGAGGCTTGTGGGGTTGAGAGAAAGGGTGAAGTCCGACTGGGCCTGTCCTCCGCACATGGAGAAGAGAAGGACCAGCCCCAAGGAGAGAGCCAGAAGCCTAAACGCGCCCTTCATAGTCCGCCTCCTTGACGGCAATTCTAAGCGGAACCTGGAAGCCTCAGGCGGGGGAGGCCCCTCCGCCTCCTCCTGCCCGGGCGGGAGATTCCCCCAGAGGTCCCCCGGGCCGCCTAGGCCCTGGAGGTGAACCCCACCCCCTCCCAGAACCCCCCTAGAACCGCCTGTAAGGCCCCTAGAAGGCCCGAGAAAGGGAAGGCTGGGCCTTCAGGTGAACCCCCGGTCCCCCACGAACTCCTAGTCGGCCGAAAGCCCGGCCACGGGAAGGTGGGGGAAGTGGACCTCCAGGAGGGCCATGAGCCTCTCCAGGAAGGCGATGCGCTCCTTGGTGTTGGAGTTGCCGTTGAGGGGAAAGCTCAAGACCGGGAGGTTGATCGGGGTCCCGCCCACTTCCCACTCCGTCCGGTCCAGGAGCAGCAAGAGGCGCTGGGATTGAAGGAGGGCCAAGACGAGGCGGGCGTAGGCTTCTGAGTCCAGGCCCTTCCAGGCCAGGAAGCGCTGGATACGGCAGCAGCCGGAGCACGGCTATGCTACGGCTATACTAAGGGGTACCATGGGCTTGGGTATGGAAGCGCGGGGGAAAGGGCATTACCCGTTCAGTCGCCTATATGCCCCTCTCCGGCTCCTTTCGGGCCGGTATCAGGTTTGGGCGACTCAGAGGGATATATGGCAATTTTTGGAAACCTAAGGGATATGCCCTTCCCCGACCTGGTGGCCATGCTGGGCCGTCGGAGCGGTGTCTTGGAGGTCTTTGGCCTACCGGGCAAACGGCAAGGGTACGCCGTCGCCCTAGATGGGGGGAAGGTGGTCTGGGTACGGGAGGGGAACCGGCTCCTAGAACCTTTGGAGGCCCGCTCCGCCCTCCAGGAGCTCCTACGCCTCCAGGAGGGAGCCTTTGAGTTCACCCCTGGGATTCCCCCTGCAGGGGAAGCGGCTCTGGGCTGGCCCTTGGAGCGCCTCCTCCTCACCATGACCACTGTGGTGGACGAGATCCAAAGCCACCAATCCTTCCTTCCCGACCCCAAGACCCGCTTCCAGGCCGCCGCCCTGGAGGTCTGGTTGGAGGAGCCCCTGTGGTCCTTCTGGGAGCGGGCCAAGCCCCTTCTCCAAGGGGGGGCCTCCGCCGAGGACCTTGCCGCCCGGCTCCGGCTTCCCCTGGACGAGGTCCGCTACTACCTGTACAAGCTCCGCCTGGCGGGCAAGGTGGTCCCGGTCAGGGCCTACGAGGAAACCCGCAAGAACGAGGAGAAGCGGGGCCTCTTCCGCAGGCTCCTGGCGGCCCTTAGAGGAAGGGGAGGAGGAGGAAGGGGAGGAGGAAGGTGAGGCCCCTGAAGCTGGTGGTCTCTGGCCCTGTGGGGGCGGGCAAGACCACCTTTATCCGTTCCCTCTCCGAGATCCCCGTGGTGGAGACGGACGAGCTCGCCAGCGAGGACATCGGCAAGGAGAAGACCACGGTGGCCCTGGACTTCGGCCTCCTCACACTGGACGGGGTTCCCATCCACCTCTTCGGCACCCCGGGACAGGAGAGGTTTGACTTCATGTGGGACGTTCTCGTGGAGGGAGCCCTGGGCCTGGTCCTCCTGGTGGCGGGGGACAGCCCCCGGGACTTCCCCAAGGCCCGCCACATCCTGGAATACCTCACCTCCCGCCACCCGGTGCCCTTCGTGGTGGGGGTAACCCGGCAGGACCTGCCCAGGGTGTGGACCCCGGAGGATGTGGCGGACTACTTCGGCCTTCCCCAGGAGCAGGTGGTAGGGATGAACGCCACGAGCCCCACCAGCTCCACTCTGGCCCTCATCCGCATGCTGGAGCTGGTCACGGGGGAGCAGTGGCAGGGGGTTTGGTGAACTGGGCTCTATCGGACCTTTGGGTCCGTGGGCGACGCATAGGAGGGTAAGGATGGGCCGACAAGAGGAGCTCCAAGAGGTGATACGGCAACTTCGGCAGGCGGTCCCCGAGATCACCGGGGTTATGGTGGCCTCTACGGACGGCCTCTCCCTGGCTAGCGACCTCCCCGAGGCCGAGGGGGCTCGGGCGGCGGCCATGGCGGCCACGGCCCTAGGCTTGGGCAAGCGCATTGCCCAGAACTCGGCTCTGGGGGGCTGGAGGAGGTGGTGGTCCGGGGAGGGAGCGGCTACCTGGTGGTCTACAGCGCCGGGGACAAGGGGGTGCTGGCGGTGGCCGCCCCTGCGGGGGCCAACCTGGGCCTCATCCACTTGGAGGCCCGGGGGGTGGCGCAGAGGATCGCGCAGATTTTGGGATAGGAGGAAAACCATGAGCAAGATCCTGGAGATCGCAGGGGAAGCTTTGGAGCAGATGCCGCCGGAGACCCGTTTCCGGCCTGAGGACGAGGAGGTCATCGCCCGGCATAGGGAAACCCTCCTCTCCTGGACCCCTGAGCTGGTCCAGGCCTTCTACGACACCCTCTTCGCCCACCCCCCCACCAAGGCCGTCTTCCGCGAAGGGGAGCGGCCTGACCGGGAGAAGACCCTGGAAGGGTGGTGGCAGCGGACGGTGGAGGGACCCCTGGACGAAACTTACTTCGCCTGGATGGCCAAGGTGGGCCTGGTCCACGTGGTGCGGCAGGTAGAGAATCCCATGATGCTGGCCATGACTTCGTTTGTAGCGAGGTTTGTGGAGCGCAAAGCTCATGAAGCCAAGCTCTCGGATGCCGATCCCTTGAGCGAGGCTTTCTACCGTCTAAGCATGACCGTGGGTGCGGTGATCACCCACGGCTACGACCGTCACCAGGCCATGGCCCTCTACAACGTGGCGGGGATGGAACCCGCTCTCCTGGAACGCCTCACCGCGGAGGAAGCCCGGGCCCTATTAGAGGCGCTGAGGAAAGAGGGCTAATGGTCCAGCCCCTTCTCCCTACCTACCTTCTCCAGGCGGTCCTGGATCAGCTGGCTGAGAGCGTCCTCATGACGAACGTTGAAGGGAGGATTCTTTACGTGAACGCAGTCTTTGAAGCCCTCACCGGCTACGGGAGGGAGGAGGTGCTGGGGAAGAATCCGCGGATCCTCAAATCCCTTTGGAGGCCCAGGGGGTGGCGCAGAGGATCGCGCAGATTTTGGGGTAAGGTTTTTGGGTAGGAGGGAAAACATGGCCAAGCTTGTGGAATTGGTACGAGAAGCTTTGGAGCAGATGCCGCCGGAGACCCGTTTCCGGCCTGAGGACGAGGAGGTCATCGCCCGGCATAGGGAAACCCTCCTCTCCTGGACCCCTGAGCTGGTCCAGGCCTTCTACGACACCCTCTTCGCCCACCCCCCCACCAAGGCCGTCTTCCGCGAAGGGGAGCGGCCTGACCGGGAGAAGACCCTGGAAGGGTGGTGGCAGCGGACGGTGGAGGGACCCCTGGACGAAACTTACTTCGCCTGGATGGCCAAGGTGGGCCTGGTCCACGTGGTGCGGGGGGTCAAAAACCCCATGACCCTCTCTATGCTTTCCTTCGTGGCGGATTTTGTTGAGAACAAGTCCTTTAAAGCCGTACTCCCGGAAGCGGAACCTTTGAGCGAGGCCTTCCATCGCTTAAACACGTCCGTGGGTGTGGTGATCACCTACGCTTACGACTCCTTCCGGGCTCAGGCCCTCTACGAGATAACGGGCATAGAGGGCGCTCTCATGGACCGTATAGGCCAGCAAGAGTCCCAGGCTATCCTAAAAAGGCTCATAGAAGAGGGGGAATGACCTGCTCCACCATCTCCTAACAAGCGTTACCCCCACCCCTACCTCCCCACCCCCGCCTGATAACCTTGATAGCCACCACGGCGTAGACTCCCCTCGAGGAGGCTGGTGATCTTCGGGGACTGGTAATCCTCGGGAGGGCCTTGGTGGCCACCGTAGAGTCCGACCCACGGTGATCCAGGGACTGGTGATCTTCGGGGTCCTGGTCCCCAGGAGGCCGTGCGTCTTACCCGGGTTCCCGGTCTTCCACCCCACCTCCCCCTAGACAGGGTCCTGACCCCCTCCCAGAACCCCCCTAGAACCGCCTGTAAGGCCCCTGGAAGCCCCGGGAAGAGGGGGCCTGGTTCAAGCCACCCGCCACTGGGGGGCCTGCCGTATCTGGTCCAGGAGGCCTTCCCGTTTGAGGAGGCTGGCCAGGAGGGCGCCCGGGCGGAGGATCCTGCGGCGGGAGAGGCCCGTGGTGGCCACCGCCTCCCGGACCCGGCCTATGGCCCACTCCACGACCCGGAGGGCGCCCTCCTGAAGGCCGTAGTCCTCCAGGCGGAGGGCGCCCCAGAAGAGGTGGGCGTAGAAGCGCACGCTCCCGGGGTCCCGGAACTCCTCGGCGAGGGCCCGGGCCAGGGCCTCCACCCGCTGCCGGCGGCCCCCCTTGGCCCGGAGGAGGGCGGTGGGAGAGTCTATAGCTAACGGGCTTCTTGTTCGCTCACCCGGGGATAACGAGAAGTCCAGCAAAATACCTAGGGCCTCAGTATCTCCCTTTAGGGGAGATCTATATGACTCTCCAACGCTCCCCATCAGCTTCCACGCCGTCCTCCCCTGGGCCACATCCCCCTCCAGGTCCCGCCACGGGTGGTCAAAGTCCTCCCGCTCCAGCCGCGGCCTCCTAGACCGGTGGGGCATCCGGACCGCGTACACCACCCCCGCGGCGTAGACCCCGGAACGGTAGGCCCCCTTGACCCGCAGGGTGGCCCGCACCCGCCAGGGGCGTCCAACGATGAGACCCTTTTCCTTCAGCCTCCCGATGACCAGGTAGAAGGTGGAGCTGGGAAGCCCCAGCACCACCCTCAGGGCATCGTTGGGCACGAAGACCACCACCTGGCTTAGGTTCTGGGGAACGGGCCGTCCAGGCCCCAGGGTCCGGGCCAGCCGCTCCAGACCCAGGGCCAGGAGGAAGCGGTACACCCGCATCTCCGCTTTCGTGAGGGGAGGCAGGGTCCCCCTCTGCTCCCCCAGGGCCATGAAGTGGTCCGCCACTTCCAGGGGGGTTTCCACCCGCTCCGGCGTGGGCGGGCGGGCCAGGATCTCCTCCCGGGTGGGGCGCAGGGAGGCCAGGGCCTGGGGAGCCTCCCTGGCCTCCGCCTCCGCGAAGCGGCGGAGGAGGTCCGCCACCGAGAGGCCGTGGGTGCGGGCGTAGGCCTCCACCAGCGCACGGACCATATCGGGGGCGCGGTCCCGATTCCGAAGCCACGAACGGTAGAGAATCTCCAGAGCGGGGTCCGCGAAGGCCGGGGCCTGGTTGTCCTGGAGCCTGTTCTTAAGGTCTTTGTGGTTCCGCATCTTGCCTCCTCCCGCCCCTGCCGGGTAGGATGGAGGCCTCAGGCTGGGAAACTGAGGCTCCTCGGGTCATCCTACCCGCCCGGGGGGCGAATTTTCATAGGGCGTATTCTACCCCCTTCCAAGGCGGGTGATCCTCGGGGGGAGGTCGGTGGTCCTCGGTGGCCACCGGACCGGACCCCACGGTGGACACCAAGGGCATGCGGTGGCCACTACCGGCCCAAGTGCCAACCGATGTACACCCCAACCGCCAGGAGGCCCACGGTGGCCACCAGGGACGCCGGAAGGGAGAAGGGGAGCATGGGCAGGAATACGCCCAACGCCACCACCAGGAGCGCCGCCGGCCCTACCCAACCCCCAGAGGAAGCCTCCCGGAGGAGGTCCCTGGCCTCACGGGCCACCTCCTGGGCTTCAGCCACCGACCGGGCCAGCTCAGCCCGGTACCCCCGGACCATCTCCATGAAGTCCCGCCGCATGTCATCCCCCACCAAACGGAGGTCCTCCACGGCGCCCCGAATCTCCTCCACGGCATCCCCCAGATGCCCCGGCAGTTGCAGCGCCCGGTGCAGGAGGGTCAGAATAGACCGCCCCTGCCGGGCATGCTGGGCCGCCCCACCGGCGTAGAGGATGAGCTCCACGGCCTCCCTGAAGCTCAGACCTCTAGTCGCCTTCGCCATGGCGTAGGCCACGCGGGCCACCTCCAAAAGCTCAGGGGACCACAAATAGGCGCCCGTTTCTTCCTCCCGAGGCATGGGGAAGCCAAGCTCACGGAGAACCTCCGCATAGTGCCTGACCGTGCCCCCTTCCACCCCAAGACGCCTAGCTACATCCGCCGAAGTGAGGTACCTCGCCTCCATCACAACACCTCCTGGTATTCCGGCCCCTCCCACCACCTCTGAAGGAGGAGCAGGGTGAGGGGCTTGTGGCCAGCCGCTTTGGTCAGGTGGGGCAGGAGCAGAGAAGCCCGGTGGGGGGAAAGGACCACCCAGGCCTGGCCCTCGTAGAGCCCGGTCCAGGCCCGGGCCCTCGAGGCCAGGAGCACGGGGTCCCACCTCCCGGTGTCCACCTCCACCGCCCAGGGGGAGGAGCCTCCCCGCCACCACTCGGCATCGGGCCTGGCCCCGCCCCGCTCACGAACCCAGCGGATGTAGTCCCGGTTCTCCCGGGCCCAGCGCCGACCTCGAGGGGTGCGCCGAGACTCCCAGACGGCGAGGGAGTCCCACCCTTCGGGGGGAGCCTCGAGGACCCTCCTGGCCACCGCGGTGATGAGGGCGTGGCGGAGATTGTGGGGAAGCCAGGTGGAAGCGTCCTCACTCCAGGGCACCCACCAAACCTGAACTTTCCGCTCGGACCGGGCCGACGGGTGAAGCCAGGTCCAGCGGGCCTTTCCCCGATAGCCGTACTCCCGGGCCAGCCACAGGGGCTCCACGCCATCCGCGGCTAAATGCGGCATCCACGAGAATCCCATGGACCCCTCCACGGCCCCTGACGGGGCCCCCTTCCACGCCCGGCGCCGGTTTGCAGGCAGGGGGGACTGACGCCCCCCTGCACCCCCCTTGAACGTTCGGTCCGGGGGGGCAGGGGGGGAGGGGGGGAGGGAGAAATCCTCTGGAGCCCCCTAGAGTCGGGGGCTTCGCTACGCTTCGCCCCCGACTCTAGGGGGCTCCGCCCCCCTCGGGCCGCCCTCGTAAGCGACGCCACGACCTTCTTCCACACCATCCACGATTATAGGCCATTCTGGGCGGCCCTCACCCCCCTGCCCCCCCGCGAAAAACCCCGCGACGCTTACGGCCCGCTTTTATGTGTGCCCAGCTAGTGGGGTGCGTCGCGACGGGATCCGGTCTGCGAACCCGACATCGTGGCCACCGTGGTCCGAACCCAGACGGGTGGACCCCCTTGAGGGGGTGCCCCCCAAACCCCCCTCGGCCTCCGGGGCTCGCTGCGCTCGCCTCCTCGTCCGCTCTGGTCTGGTCCTCCCCCCACAGGCTCTACCTCATGGCCCGGTGATCCCCGGGGATCCCCGCCAGCTAGAGGGAGGCGGGGAGGGGGCCGCCTTCGGTAGTGGCCACCATGGGGTCCAACCCCCGGGGATCCTCGAGGCCCGACCCCCGGGGATCTCGGGGGGCTCTGGTGGCCACCGCGGTTCGGTCTTCGCGAAAGTTTGCCTTCGCGCATAGGACGGCGTTCCTGAGGGGGGTTTGGGTGCATAGAGTTGCCAGAGATGCCCGGGGATCCCCGCATAAACCCCGCAAGAGGAGGCCGGGTGGAGGCCTCCTTCAGGGGGTGGAAAGGTATGCGCTAGGCCTTAGGGCCTCCCGCACCCCGGGCGTCTGGCGGGAAGTGGTCCGTGAGGGTGGGGGCGCTCCCCAGGAGGGCAAGGGCTAAGGGGCCACCTTCAGGGCGGCCCCATACCCCAGAACCCCTCCTCTCAGGGGGAGGTAAGGATGGTGCCATCCCACCCCACGGCCACAAAGAGGCCATTCCCGTGGGTGATGCCCAAAAGCCAGTTGTCTGTCCCCGAGTCCTGCTCTGTCCAGTTCACCCCGTCCGGGGAGGTGAGGATGATGCCATCCCACCCCACGGCCACAAAGAGGCCATTCCCGTGGGTGATGCCCAAAAGCCGGTTGTCTGTCCCCGAGTCCTGCTCTGTCCAGTCCACCCCGTCTGGGGAGGTGAGGATGATGCCATCCCACCCCACCGCCACAAAGAGGCCATTCCCGTAGGTGACCCTCTTAAGGACCTTTTCCGTCCCCGAATCCCGCCTCGTCCAGTTCTTGCCATCCGGGGAGGTGAGGATGGTGCCCCCGTGGCCCACGGTCACGAAGAGACCGTTTCCGTAGATGACGCCCTCAAGGTACCTTTCCGTCCCCGAGTCCTGCTCTGTCCAGTTCACCCCGTCCCGGGAAGTGAGGATGATGCCATCCCACCCCACCGCCACAAAGAGGCCATTCCCGTAGGTGACGCCCCAAAGGAGGTCGTCTGTCCTCGAGACCTTCCTCGTCCTCGTCCAGTTCACCCCGTCCGGGGAGGTGAGGATGATGCCCTTCCACCCCACCGCCACAAAGAGGCCATTCCCGTAGGTGACGCCAGAGAGGGGCGTATCCGTCCCCGAGGACTGCTGCGTCCAGTTCACCCCGTCTGGGGAGGTGAGGATGATGCCATCCCACCCCACGGCCACAAAGAGGCCATTCCCGTAGGTGACGCCCACGAGGTACGTGTCCGTCCCCGAGCGCCGCACCGTCCAAGTAGTGCCGCCCGCGGCGGCTACCGTGAGGCTCAGGCTCGCTGTCCTGGTGAGATTCCCTGAGGTGGCCCGGACCTGGAGGCTGTAGCTCCCCCTTGGCGCGCCGCTGGCCACATTGACGGTGAGGGTCTGGGTCACAGGGTTGGGGCCGGTCACGCTCACCGTGGTGGGGGAGAGGGTGACCAATGGAACCGGGTTCCCGTTCCCGTCCACCAGGGAGAGGCTCACCTGCCCCGTAAAGCCCCCCTGCGGGGTGAGGGTGAGGGTGGTCCGCCCGCTTTCCCCCTGCCGAATGGTGAGGCTCGCGGGGTTGAGAGAAAGGGTGAAGTCCGACTGGGCCTGTCCTCCGCACGTGGAGAAGAGAAGGGCCAGCCCCAAGGAGAGAGCCAGAAGCCTAAATGCGCCCTTCATAGTCCGCCCCTCCTCTCAGGGGGAGGTAAGGATGGTGCCCTCCTTGCCCACCGCTACAAAGGTGCCGTTTCCGTAGGTGACCTTCCAGAGGGGCTTATCCGTCCCCGAATCCCGCCTCGTCCAGTTCACCCCATCCGGGGAGGTGAGGATGATGCCCCTAACCCCCACCACCACAAAGAGGCCATTCCCGTAGATGACGCCAGGGAGACTCCAAACCGTCCCCGAGTTCTGCCGCATCCAGTTCACCCCGTCCGGGGACGTGAGGATGGTGCCCCCATCCCCCACCGCCACGAAGAGGCCAGAGCCGTAGGTGACGCCCCCAAGGTGCCTGTCCGTCCCTGAGGACTGCCTCGTCCAGTTCACCCCGTCCGGGGACGTGAGGATGGTGCCCCCATCCCCCACCGCCACAAAGAGACCGGACCCGTGGGTGACGCTAGAGAGTATAACCTTGGACCCCGGGTCCTGCCTCGTCCAGTTCACCCCGTCCCGGGAAGTGAGGATGATGGCCTTCTCCTCCAGCGATCCCCCCACCGCCACAAAGAGGCCATTCCTGTAGGTGACGCCCCAAAGGAGGTCGTCTGTCCTCGAGACCTTCCTCGTCCTCGTCCAGTTCACCCCGTCCGGGGAGGTGAGGATGATGCCCTTCCACCCCACCGCCACAAAGAGGCCGGCCCCGTAGGTGATGTCAAGGAGGGGCGTCCTCCCCAAGTACCGCTGCGTCCACCTCACCCCGTCCGGGGAGGTGAGGATGATGCCATCCACCTCCTCCGACGATCTCCCCACCGCCACAAAGAGGTCATTCCCGTAGGTGACGCCCCAAAGGTCCTTGTCCGTCCCCGAGCGCCGCACCGTCCAAGTAGTGCCGCCCGCGGCGGCTACCGTGAGGCTCAGGCTCGCTGTCCTGGTGAGATTCCCTGAGGTGGCCCGGACCTGGAGGCTGTAGCTCCCCCTTGGCGCGCCGCTGGCCACATTGACGGTGAGGGTCTGGGTCACAGGGTTGGGACCGGTCACGCTCACCGTGGTGGGGGAAAGTGTGACCACAGGAACCGGGTTCCCGTTCCCGTCCACTAAGCTCAAGCTCACCGTTCCCGTGAAGCCCCCCTGCGGGGTAAGGGTGAGGGCGGTCCGCCCGCTTTCCCCCTGCCGAATGGTGAGGCTTGTGGGGTTGAGAGAAAGGGTGAAGTCCGACTGGGCCTGTCCTCCGCACATGGAGAAGAGAAGGACCAGCCCCAAGGAGAGAGCCAGAAGCCTAAACGCGCCCTTCATAGTCCGCCTCCTTGACGGCAATTCTAAGCGGAACCTGGAAGCCTCAGGCGGGGGAGGCCCCTCCGCCTCCTCCTGCCCGGGCGGGAGATTCCCCCAGAGGTCCCCCGGGCCGCCTAGGCCCTGGAGGTGAACCCCACCCCCTCCCAGAACCCCCTAGAACCGCCTGTAAGGCCCCTAGAAGGCCCGAGAAAGGGAAGGCTGGGCCTTCAGGTGAACCCCCGGTCCCCCACGAACTCCTAGTCGGCCGAAAGCCCGGCCACGGGAAGGTGGGGGAAGTGGACCTCCAGGAGGGCCATGAGCCTCTCCAGGAAGGCGATGCGCTCCTTGGTGTTGGAGTTGCCGTTGAGGGGAAAGCTCAAGACCGGGAGGTTGATCGGGGTCCCGCCCACTTCCCACTCCGTCCGGTCCAGGAGCAGCAAGAGGCGCTGGGATTGAAGGAGGGCCAAGACGAGGCGGGCGTAGGCTTCTGAGTCCAGGCCCTTCCAGGCCAGGAAGCGCTGGATACGGCAGCAGCCGGAGCACGGCTATGCTACGGCTATACTAAGGGGTACCATGGGCTTGGGTATGGAAGCGCGGGGGAAAGGGCATTACCCGTTCAGTCGCCTATATGCCCCTCTCCGGCTCCTTTCGGGCCGGTATCAGGTTTGGGCGACTCAGAGGGATATATGGCAATTTTTGGAAACCTAAGGGATATGCCCTTCCCCGACCTGGTGGCCATGCTGGGCCGTCGGAGCGGTGTCTTGGAGGTCTTTGGCCTACCGGGCAAACGGCAAGGGTACGCCGTCGCCCTAGATGGGGGGAAGGTGGTCTGGGTACGGGAGGGGAACCGGCTCCTAGAACCTTTGGAGGCCCGCTCCGCCCTCCAGGAGCTCCTACGCCTCCAGGAGGGAGCCTTTGAGTTCACCCCTGGGATTCCCCCTGCAGGGGAAGCGGCTCTGGGCTGGCCCTTGGAGCGCCTCCTCCTCACCATGACCACTGTGGTGGACGAGATCCAAAGCCACCAATCCTTCCTTCCCGACCCCAAGACCCGCTTCCAGGCCGCCGCCCTGGAGGTCTGGTTGGAGGAGCCCCTGTGGTCCTTCTGGGAGCGGGCCAAGCCCCTTCTCCAAGGGGGGGCCTCCGCCGAGGACCTTGCCGCCCGGCTCCGGCTTCCCCTGGACGAGGTCCGCTACTACCTGTACAAGCTCCGCCTGGCGGGCAAGGTGGTCCCGGTCAGGGCCTACGAGGAAACCCGCAAGAACGAGGAGAAGCGGGGCCTCTTCCGCAGGCTCCTGGCGGCCCTTAGAGGAAGGGGAGGAGGAGGAAGGGGAGGAGGAAGGTGAGGCCCCTGAAGCTGGTGGTCTCTGGCCCTGTGGGGGCGGGCAAGACCACCTTTATCCGTTCCCTCTCCGAGATCCCCGTGGTGGAGACGGACGAGCTCGCCAGCGAGGACATCGGCAAGGAGAAGACCACGGTGGCCCTGGACTTCGGCCTCCTCACACTGGACGGGGTTCCCATCCACCTCTTCGGCACCCCGGGACAGGAGAGGTTTGACTTCATGTGGGACGTTCTCGTGGAGGGAGCCCTGGGCCTGGTCCTCCTGGTGGCGGGGGACAGCCCCCGGGACTTCCCCAAGGCCCGCCACATCCTGGAATACCTCACCTCCCGCCACCCGGTGCCCTTCGTGGTGGGGGTAACCCGGCAGGACCTGCCCAGGGTGTGGACCCCGGAGGATGTGGCGGACTACTTCGGCCTTCCCCAGGAGCAGGTGGTAGGGATGAACGCCACGAGCCCCACCAGCTCCACTCTGGCCCTCATCCGCATGCTGGAGCTGGTCACGGGGGAGCAGTGGCAGGGGGTTTGGTGAACTGGGCTCTATCGGACCTTTGGGTCCGTGGGCGACGCATAGGAGGGTAAGGATGGGCCGACAAGAGGAGCTCCAAGAGGTGATACGGCAACTTCGGCAGGCGGTCCCCGAGATCACCGGGGTTATGGTGGCCTCTACGGACGGCCTCTCCCTGGCTAGCGACCTCCCCGAGGCCGAGGGGGCTCGGGCGGCGGCCATGGCGGCCACGGCCCTAGGCTTGGGCAAGCGCATTGCCCAGAACTCGGCTCTGGGGGGGCTGGAGGAGGTGGTGGTCCGGGGAGGGAGCGGCTACCTGGTGGTCTACAGCGCCGGGGACAAGGGGTGCTGGCGGTGGCCGCCCCTGCGGGGGCCAACCTGGGCCTCATCCACTTGGAGGCCCGGGGGTGGCGCAGAGGATCGCGCAGATTTTGGGATAGGAGGAAAACCATGAGCAAGATCCTGGAGATCGCAGGGGAAGCTTTGGAGCAGATGCCGCCGGAGACCCGTTTCCGGCCTGAGGACGAGGAGGTCATCGCCCGGCATAGGGAAACCCTCCTCTCCTGGACCCCTGAGCTGGTCCAGGCCTTCTACGACACCCTCTTCGCCCACCCCCCCACCAAGGCCGTCTTCCGCGAAGGGGAGCGGCCTGACCGGGAGAAGACCCTGGAAGGGTGGTGGCAGCGGACGGTGGAGGGACCCCTGGACGAAACTTACTTCGCCTGGATGGCCAAGGTGGGCCTGGTCCACGTGGTGCGGCAGGTAGAGAATCCCATGATGCTGGCCATGACTTCGTTTGTAGCGAGGTTTGTGGAGCGCAAAGCTCATGAAGCCAAGCTCTCGGATGCCGATCCCTTGAGCGAGGCTTTCTACCGTCTAAGCATGACCGTGGGTGCGGTGATCACCCACGGCTACGACCGTCACCAGGCCATGGCCCTCTACAACGTGGCGGGGATGGAACCCGCTCTCCTGGAACGCCTCACCGCGGAGGAAGCCCGGGCCCTATTAGAGGCGCTGAGGAAAGAGGGCTAATGGTCCAGCCCCTTCTCCCTACCTACCTTCTCCAGGCGGTCCTGGATCAGCTGGCTGAGAGCGTCCTCATGACGAACGTTGAAGGGAGGATTCTTTACGTGAACGCAGTCTTTGAAGCCCTCACCGGCTACGGGAGGGAGGAGGTGCTGGGGAAGAATCCGCGGATCCTCAAATCCCTTTGGAGGCCCAGGGGGTGGCGCAGAGGATCGCGCAGATTTTGGGGTAAGGTTTTTGGGTAGGAGGGAAAACATGGCCAAGCTTGTGGAATTGGTACGAGAAGCTTTGGAGCAGATGCCGCCGGAGACCCGTTTCCGGCCTGAGGACGAGGAGGTCATCGCCCGGCATAGGGAAACCCTCCTCTCCTGGACCCCTGAGCTGGTCCAGGCCTTCTACGACACCCTCTTCGCCCACCCCCCCACCAAGGCCGTCTTCCGCGAAGGGGAGCGGCCTGACCGGGAGAAGACCCTGGAAGGGTGGTGGCAGCGGACGGTGGAGGGACCCCTGGACGAAACTTACTTCGCCTGGATGGCCAAGGTGGGCCTGGTCCACGTGGTGCGGGGGGTCAAAAACCCCATGACCCTCTCTATGCTTTCCTTCGTGGCGGATTTTGTTGAGAACAAGTCCTTTAAAGCCGTACTCCCGGAAGCGGAACCTTTGAGCGAGGCCTTCCATCGCTTAAACACGTCCGTGGGTGTGGTGATCACCTACGCTTACGACTCCTTCCGGGCTCAGGCCCTCTACGAGATAACGGGCATAGAGGGCGCTCTCATGGACCGTATAGGCCAGCAAGAGTCCCAGGCTATCCTAAAAAGGCTCATAGAAGAGGGGGAATGACCTGCTCCACCATCTCCTAACAAGCGTTACCCCACCCCTACCTCCCCACCCCCGCCTGATAACCTTGATAGCCACCACGGCGTAGACTCCCCTCGAGGAGGCTGGTGATCTTCGGGGACTGGTAATCCTCGGGAGGGCCTTGGTGGCCACCGTAGAGTCCGACCCACGGTGATCCAGGGACTGGTGATCTTCGGGGTCCTGGTCCCCAGGAGGCCGTGCGTCTTACCCGGGTTCCCGGTCTTCCACCCCACCTCCCCCTAGACAGGGTCCTGACCCCCTCCCAGAACCCCCTAGAACCGCCTGTAAGGCCCCTGGAAGCCCCGGGAAGAGGGGGCCTGGTTCAAGCCACCCGCCACTGGGGGGCCTGCCGTATCTGGTCCAGGAGGCCTTCCCGTTTGAGGAGGCTGGCCAGGAGGGCGCCCGGGCGGAGGATCCTGCGGCGGGAGAGGCCCGTGGTGGCCACCGCCTCCCGGACCCGGCCTATGGCCCACTCCACGACCCGGAGGGCGCCCTCCTGAAGGCCGTAGTCCTCCAGGCGGAGGGCGCCCCAGAAGAGGTGGGCGTAGAAGCGCACGCTCCCGGGGTCCCGGAACTCCTCGGCGAGGGCCCGGGCCAGGGCCTCCACCCGCTGCCGGCGGCCCCCCTTGGCCCGGAGGAGGGCGGTGGGAGAGTCTATAGCTAACGGGCTTCTTGTTCGCTCACCCGGGGATAACGAGAAGTCCAGCAAAATACCTAGGGCCTCAGTATCTCCCTTTAGGGGAGATCTATATGACTCTCCAACGCTCCCCATCAGCTTCCACGCCGTCCTCCCCTGGGCCACATCCCCCTCCAGGTCCCGCCACGGGTGGTCAAAGTCCTCCCGCTCCAGCCGCGGCCTCCTAGACCGGTGGGGCATCCGGACCGCGTACACCACCCCCGCGGCGTAGACCCCGGAACGGTAGGCCCCCTTGACCCGCAGGGTGGCCCGCACCCGCCAGGGGCGTCCAACGATGAGACCCTTTTCCTTCAGCCTCCCGATGACCAGGTAGAAGGTGGAGCTGGGAAGCCCCAGCACCACCCTCAGGGCATCGTTGGGCACGAAGACCACCACCTGGCTTAGGTTCTGGGGAACGGGCCGTCCAGGCCCCAGGGTCCGGGCCAGCCGCTCCAGACCCAGGGCCAGGAGGAAGCGGTACACCCGCATCTCCGCTTTCGTGAGGGGAGGCAGGGTCCCCCTCTGCTCCCCCAGGGCCATGAAGTGGTCCGCCACTTCCAGGGGGGTTTCCACCCGCTCCGGCGTGGGCGGGCGGGCCAGGATCTCCTCCCGGGTGGGGCGCAGGGAGGCCAGGGCCTGGGGAGCCTCCCTGGCCTCCGCCTCCGCGAAGCGGCGGAGGAGGTCCGCCACCGAGAGGCCGTGGGTGCGGGCGTAGGCCTCCACCAGCGCACGGACCATATCGGGGGCGCGGTCCCGATTCCGAAGCCACGAACGGTAGAGAATCTCCAGAGCGGGGTCCGCGAAGGCCGGGGCCTGGTTGTCCTGGAGCCTGTTCTTAAGGTCTTTGTGGTTCCGCATCTTGCCTCCTCCCGCCCCTGCCGGGTAGGATGGAGGCCTCAGGCTGGGAAACTGAGGCTCCTCGGGTCATCCTACCCGCCCGGGGGGCGAATTTTCATAGGGCGTATTCTACCCCCTTCCAAGGCGGGTGATCCTCGGGGGGAGGTCGGTGGTCCTCGGTGGCCACCGGACCGGACCCCACGGTGGACACCAAGGGCATGCGGTGGCCACTACCGGCCCAAGTGCCAACCGATGTACACCCCAACCGCCAGGAGGCCCACGGTGGCCACCAGGGACGCCGGAAGGGAGAAGGGGAGCATGGGCAGGAATACGCCCAACGCCACCACC